>NZ_MQTZ01000053.1 GCF_001939115.1 Leptolyngbya sp. 'hensonii'
TTCCAGCAGATGCCCTCTCACTGCTGCCTCAATCCCTGCCAATGTTTTCACTTGCTCCGGGTCGGTTTCCTCGTATAGCAAGGCGGCAAGGGCACGGGCGTGGGCTTGAATTTGGGCTTTTTTCTCAGGGTCCATAAGCGTGGTTGACCAAAGCAGGAATGCTCAAAGTTTAGCGCGCTCTTTCAAACACAGCTCTAAGCACTTATACTCATCGCAAAAGTGGGATGCACTCACCTGTCATTGGTAGTTTCTTAGCATTCCCAGTTATTTATTGGCTATGTTTAGAGCTTTTTTCATCTCCCTTAGTCGGCGGGCTAGCAATGGCTTTGGTTGCAGTTTCTCCAATTAATCTTAGATATGCCCAAGAAGTACGCCAATACAGCCTATGGACAACTCTTATTTTGTTGTCTTGTGCTACAATATTCCGTGCCATACGTCAACCCACGAAATTAAATTGGGGAGTGTATTCTTTAGTAATTACAATTGGGCTTTACTGCCATTTATTAACAGGGTTGGTTATTATTACTCATGGAATTTACATCTTAACTTTAGAACGATTGCGTTTAACTAAAGTAGTTATTGCCTATCTGGTTTCATCATCGATCGCTATTGCAGTCACTTTTCCTTGGTTATGGATAGTTTGGCAAAATCGAGATATTATAGCCCAGACAACTAAGTATTCTACTCATTCATTGCCATTTACACTTTTAGTGCAGTTCTGGAGTGTTTCACTCGATCGAGTTTTTCTAGCATGGCATTTTAATTACAATCCTATATTTATTTACCTAACGATTCCAGTTGGATTGCTAGTAATCTATGGATTCTACTTTGTCTGTCGCCATGCTTCCAGGAGAACTTGGTATTTCATTTTAGTGTTGATAGGGACTATCATCTTACCTTTTTTGTTACCCGATTTAATCTGGGGAGGTCGGCGTTCCACATATGAACGCTATTTCTTAGCTTGCTATGTCAGTATTGATGTGATAATTGCTTATCTGCTAGCATCAAAACTGACGCAACAATTTCAGCATAAATTTCAGCAATACTTCTGGCGTTTTATTACAGTCTGTATACTTTCGGGCGGGCTCTTATCTTGTATATTAGGTGTCTTCTCGCCTACCTGGTGGGGATGGTCAGAATTCGATGTAGAAATTGCACAAATCACAAATTCAGTGAGTCAACCACTCATTATTTCTGATGTCCCTTTTAGTGGAATTGTGCCTTTCTGCCATGAAGTGAAATCAAGTACCAAGTTCATCCTCCTATCAGATCCAAAGTCACTGCAAATTCCTGAAAACTTCAACCATGTTTTCTTATACAACCCTAGCGATAGCCTTCTATCTGTAGTGGAACGAGGTGAACGAGGTAGCCTCAAGTCAGCTTTGATTTATCAATTTAGAGACTCTATGACAAAGTTAGCGATTTCTCTGTATCAACTTAGCCCTCTTCAATCCTTCTAGCGAGGAATAAGTAGAATAGAGATTATGTTCCTGTTGCCATTTTGAAGGGTATGGTTACGCCTCGTAAAGCTCGTCCAACGCTCCGATTCGTCGATGAGTATTGTGAACTGTATGCTGACTTATTCCCAGAGGTGCGGAGCTTTGAAGCATTCAAATATCTGCATATCGGGATGATCTCAGATCTCAAACGCAAGTCTTTGCCAGCCATTGCCAAAGCCGTTGGATTAGGTCATGAACAAGGTTTGCACAATCTGTTGACAGAGTCTCCCTGGTCAGTGAGTCGGTTGCGGCAGCGTCGCTTGAAACTGCTGCTGGAATTGACTCAGAAACAACCGATGATCCTGTTAATTGATGAAACCGGAGATTGTAAAAAGGGGGATAGGACGGATTATGTGAAACGACAATACATTGGCAATGTCGGCAAACGAGAGAATGGCATTGTGGTCGTCACCGCTTACGGGTTATTCAAGGGCATGATTTTACCATTGTGCTTTGATGTGTACAAGCCGAGAGAGCGACTCAAGCCTGGAGAAGGCTACCAGACGAAACCGCAAATTGCTGCCACGATGATGCGTGAGTTGATTGCTATGGGATTTCAGTTTGACCTGGTGTTAGCCGATAGTTTGTATGGGGAGAGTGAGTGTAACTTTATCTCAACGCTGGTTTCGCTCAAGTTGCCTTACATTGTTGCGATTCGCTCGAATCATGGGGTCTGGTTGCCGCAAGACCAGGAGGTAACGGCAGAGCCCTGGCAGAAATTCACCCGTACCTTTAGTAACGGCGAAACCGAAGTGCGCTATCGGCGGGAGATCATTTATGGTACTCGGCGCAGTGTCCGTTACTGGGAGTTGACCACTGACCCGAAAACGTTACCGGACAATTCAACCGTGTTTGTGATGAGCAATGCGCCTGCCATCAAGCTCGATGAAATTGGCGATGCCTATGGTGAGCGCACCTGGGTAGAATATGGACTTAAGCAAAGCAAAGATGCCTTGGGTTGGGCGGATTTCCGGGTGACGAATTACAAGCAGATTGAACGCTGGTGGGAAATCGTCATGAGTGCGTTCACGATGGTCAGTTTGTTTGCCGATGCCTTCAATCGAGAGTGTCCTTTATCTCAGCAAGTCTTCAAGCAGCATCCCTGGTGGGACAACCAACGGGGTTGGAAAAATCTACTCAATAATTTGCGTTTGGTGATTGAACCGTGGATTGCCTTTAACCACCTCAAACCGTGTTTCATTCCCACTCTGGAGCAAGGATTCACCCGATTGATTGAGCGAATGCAGCAGTTTTACTGCCCTGTAATTCACGATCTGCTCCTGCGTCGCATCCTATTTAACTCTGCTTAAATGATGGAAGAGGGATATTCGTAAGTTGTCCTTATTCGGCTCTGTTCTGCGAGGTGATTTCAAGCCCGATAGTGATATTGATGTCCTGGTCGAATTTGAGCCAGGGAAAACACCCGGTTTTGCCATTGTGACCATGCAGCAAGAACTATCGGAACTCTTGGGCGGGCGAGCCGTGGATCTACGCACGCCACAAGAACTCAGCCGCTATATTCGTGTCCTCGCTGAAGCACTGGTGCTGGTTGTCCATGATTGACGGTGCGACTCGGCTGTGCCCAACCTTTAACACGTCTACCCATTTAGCCGACTAAATTTAATAGAAGGAAAGCACTTCATTAACTATGCCATCCCTGGATATCTACCACGATACTGTCAGACAAGCCCTAACCAAAGATGGCTGGGTAATTACCCACGATCCACTTCATTTGCGTTGGGGACGCAAAGATATGTATGTTGATCTGGGCGCAAAACGCCTGCTTATGGCGACACGTGCTGAAGAAAAAATTGCAGTTGAGGTCAAAAGCTTCGTCAGTGCCTCTGAGATGGAAGCCTTCCGGGATGCCATTGGACAATATGCCATCTATCGTGCGGTCATGCGACGAACCTACCCGGACTATATCCTTTACCTGGCTGTAACCGATGTCGTGTTTAACTCCCTATTCGAGGAACCCATTGGTCAACTGATGATCGAAGATGAAAATCTGAAACTCATTGTATTTGACGCTAAGCAAGAGGTGATTCTGCAATGGAAAAACTAGACCAGTACCGCCAAATCATCAAAGACATTTTGATGCCCTATACGCAAATCCCCTACTCCCATGGGGAACTCATCTGCAAACCTGTCTTCGATGAAACCCACGATAGTTATATTCTGATCACCCTCGGATGGGACAACAAAACCCGCGTCCACGGTTGTCTCATTCATCTTGATATTATTGATGGCAAAATCTGGGTACAACGCGATGAGACTGAAGATGGTATCACCTACGAACTGGTCGATGCGGGTGTCCCTAAAGATCAGATCGTGTTAGGGTTTCATCCAGTCGAGGTTCGTCCACACACAGGCTATGCTGTAACCTGATCATTACTTTAACAGACGCTCCAGTTTTTGATTTATGAACCCAGTCAATCTTAAACAGTGCCATGAAAACGAAAGAGGAAATTCTTCAGGTATTAGCCCAGCAAAAGCCCTGGCTGCTGGAAACCTATCAAATTGACAGGTTAGGCATTTTTGGTTCCTATGCCAGAGGACAACAGACTGAAACCAGTGATTTAGATATTTTGGTGGATTACGTTCAACCCCCTACCCTGTGGAAATTAGTGGAGTTAAGAGATTATTTGAGCCAGCTCGTTGCGCTCAAAGTCGATCTTGTGACAACGAATGGACTGAAACCTCGTTTGCGCGATCGGGTTTTATCTGAGGTGATCTATCTCTAATGGAACGCAACTATTCCGATTTTCTACAAGATATTCTGGACGTGATCGCTGAGATTGAGTCTTTTACAGCAGGTGTGGATTTTCAGTCATTTCAAGCGAATCGAGAAAAAAGTCTGGCCGTTGTTAAATTACTCGAAATTATTGGAGAAGCCGTTAAGAAAATACCGATCTCTAAGCGCCAAAACTACCCAGAGATTCCCTGGAAATCTGTTGCTGGCATGAAAGATATTTTGGTGCATGAGTATTGGCAAGTTGACACAGCAGTGGTTTGGACAACGGTACGAGACTCGCTGCCATCGCTCAAAAGAGTGATCATAAATATGTTGGAGGACGAAGCAAGCGATCGATAAATCAGGCGATCTCGATCTCGTTCTGGCTGAAGCCTGGGCGCTGTATGTCCATGATTGAAAAAATATTTCACTTGAAACCTTAATGAAGGAGATTATGCGATGGGGCAACTCATCCCGGTTGAATTAGAAGACGATACCATTATCCACATTGAAGGAGAGCATCCCAGTTTTGCAAGGTTGCCCTCATCCCCCAGCCCCTTCTCCCTCTTTGGGAGAAGGGGAGCCAGGTTCAAAGTCCCTCTCCCGTTCTGGGAGAGGGATTTAGGGAGAGGGCTACAAAAGTGGGATGCACTCCATTGAAGCGACTGAAACCAGTTCATCCGTCAGTAGTGGTCAGCCACAGTTCTCTGATCCCAACAACCCAAAACGTGGTCTTTTCCCACCCGAACCCACTCAACAAATCACCCAAAACTTCCAGGCAATTGAGGGTACTGTTAGAGCTTACACCGCTTATACTTTGAGAGCTTTTAAGAATCTGGCGATCGCTGAAGTCAGCGAAGTTGAACTCAAATTTGGGGTCAGCGTTGATGTCCGCACTGGCGTGCCATATATTGCCGACGGCAAAGCAGATTGTAACTTGAACATTACAGTGAAGTGCTTGTTTCCAAAGAAGTCTGGAGAATAGAGCACTCAATTTAGCGAGCCATCACAATAGCAGTGTCTCCATCGGGATTAGAAGCAGCCCAACAAATCCTTGCAACGGAATTTTGCAGGCGGATTTGCGAATCTTGGTTGAGCCTCAAAGTTTATCGCCGCTTGCAAAATCCGCTGAACTCAATCGTTAGCTGGCTTCGTTTCTAGGTTAGGGCTGGTACAGGAAGATAAGTTGTTAGTGTTCAAAATCACGAAGCAACAACGCGCGTTTGAGCTTGTGCGTGAGATTTAGGTTTCACTACAATTTCCACATCTCGCCCTAAAGCATTAAGAAAGCGAAACAATCGTGCGGTCGAAAAGCCTGCTAGTTTTCCATTGATTAATGCGGAGATTTTTGGTTGGTCAATTCCTAACGCCTCTGCTGCCTCAATCTGAGTCATTTGTTGAGCCGTAATAATATTACTGATCCGCCGAGCAAGTTCTGCTTTAACCAGCAATTCATCAGCATTTTCCAAACTCAAATCTGCAAATACGTTGCCACTGCTGGCTTGTACTCCAATTTCTTCAGTCATATTTTACTCTCCCTGGTGTTTGCTGTAATTTTGCGAGTAGTGCTCTTTGGCTCGTTTCAGTCTTGCTTCGATTAGATCAATGTCCTGCTTAGGAGTAGCAATACCTTGCTTTGATTTCTTCTGAAAAGCATGTAAGACGTAGACCACTCCAGCCAGTTTTACCGTGTAGACGGCTCGATAAGTATCTCCGTCAAAATCTTCGACAACTTCCAGTACTCCGGCTCCCTTAAATCCTTTGAGGGGCTTGGCTGAGGGATGCTTTTCGCCACATTGAGCTAAGTACAAGGCGTACCCAACGGTTTGCCGCACGTCCTCTGGGAAATCCTTCAAATCATCCAAAGAAGTTCCGACCCATTCAACTGGCTTTGGTGATGCATTCATACCTCAAATATGCTGGTTTTGGCATACTATTGTCAATAGTCAGGTTTCATTTGTTATTGCCAGCCAGCTAATCGGGTAGCCAGGGGATTTTCTCCCCCAGCCCCCACAACACCCCACATGCGGCTCCGCATGGGGCGTTTCCCCAGAAAGGTTTAGATACCAACTCGATCGCTGCAGGAGCAATTTTGCTGTTCTCCAGGGCTGGCTACACAATTAAGCGCCGACTCCATAGCTCCCCCATCCGGGTTCATCGCTCGGTCGAGCTTTGTAACTCCTCCCTGCGTTCCGAAGTTCGGTCCTTCACCCTATCCCACCCATTACGATGAGCGTTTGGCTACTACGACCTCTGCTGACTTCTGCTCCATCACCCAGAGCGTTTAAGTTCACGCCCATGCTGGGCGTACACACTGCGTGGCAGCGGGCGGTCGAAAGCCGTTGGTGCTGAGTGCAAGGGTATCTGCCGCCGCTGCACTTCACCGTTATGCCGCTTAGTCCTCGGTTGAGACAGTAATCCGAGATCCATTTCCTTTGTTCTAACCGTTTTTGTTCTCCCACTCGACTGTAGCTGTAGCTGACCGAACTCCACAAACACCAACCCGACTCATCTAGATACTTCAAGTCGATGTATCCCTCCTGGGCAGCGAGTATTAGGGTATCAAGGGGTCTGGGAACAGACAAAGGTGACAACCCGGTTAGTCATGAGTTATTTCAATTGGATTTGGCAGCATAGCCGATTCAAAACAACGGCAGCTCAACGAGCAGACTTGGCAACTAAGCCTTGGACTTGGCAAGATTGAGTAACCTACCCAACAATAATTTGACGCACAACCGACTTATGTAGCATAGTCGCTATGTCCCGGCTTAAATCAGGAGCCAGAAGATCTCCCCTGGGGCTTGGTTAAAGAATTCTCAGATATAGAATGAAACCAGGGATTTATCACCCCTGATTTTTTAGCATTGCTAGAAAATCAATTAAGACATATAAAGATAGACCGATCGCACTTTCTAGCCATGGACAAGAGGGACCCGATGAAACGCCGGAATCAAACCTTGCAGAGTCGTGCTGTTCTGGCTGCCCTGTTGTTGTCTGTTCCGGGCGGAGTGGTGAACGCTCAGGTGACAGGTCCAGATCAGATGCTGGCCCAGGTGAGTCAAGAGACAAAGGTACCGACCCAGCGGGTCGATTGGACCCTAAATCAGATGCTGGTCCTGTTCAATCTTCTGCTGGGCGTGTTGGTCATCCTGCTAGCCGGGAGTGTGGGCACGGTCTGGTTTTTGCGGCGAGCAATTATTCGTGAACTGGCTGCCCGAGTCAAAGAACAGGTGAAGGAGATCGGTGAGTTGCAGGAGCAAGTAGCCCGGATTCGGGAGGATGCGGATGGGGTGCTCCGGGATGTGGAAGAGATTGTGGAGGGGGCTGAACAGGACGCGGAAGCCCTGCAACAGGAGATCAAGCAGGAACGGGAGCATATCGCCCGTCTAGTATCTGAGTTGGGGCAGGTGAAGGGGCAAATCATCTCAGAAATGGAAACTCAGCTCAAAACGTCTAAGCCTGTCCTGGAAAAGCTGGAACTGGAGTTCATCGACCAATTGGCAGAGCTGAAAGCCAGCACCCAGGAACAGCAGAAGAAAATGGTCCATAAGCTGCTGGAGTCGGAACAGGATTTTGCCACCCAATTGACAGGATTACAAGCTACCGCCCAAAGCCAACAAACGTCCCTACTGGAAAGCCTGGATCGGTTGAAGGCCGGTTTTGTAGTGCGATTGGATGAACTCCAACCCGCCGCCCTGGAACGACGAGATCAGGTGATTGAGAAGCTGGAGCGGGCCGAGCAGGACTTCAGGACTCTGCTATCTGAGTTGCAGACTCAGGTGCAGCGGCAGCAAGAACTGACTCTGGAAAACCTGGAGCAATTAAAGACAGACTTTACGCCTCAACTGGCTGAACTCCGATCGGCCGTGCAGCACAAGCAGGAGCGGGTTCTGCAAAAATTGGACCACTCCGAAGCAGAGTTTGCCGATCGCCTGCTGGCGTTACAAACCGAAATGCAGGACCAGCGGCAACAGGTTGCGGCCAGGTTAGAGCAGGGAGCAGTCGAATTCACCGAGCAACTAGCCGAGCTAAAGTCGGTTGTGCAGCGCCATAAGGACTCGATCCTGAATAGCCTGGACCGCATGAAGGAGAACTTCGCCCCCGATCTATCTGCCCTGGAACAGGAGAGCCACGATCGGGTGGCCCAGAAGCGGGATGCCGTTCTGGAAAAATTGACCCAGGGGGAACAGGAGTTTGCCGCCCAACTGGAGAAACTCCGAACCAGCACAGCAGGCCAGCAGCAGACTCTGCTGCAGAAGCTGGAGCAGTTAGATGCTGAGTTTGCTACCCACCTGGCTGAGTTACAAGGGGCTGCTCAGGCCCAGAAGGAGCAGATTTTGCAGCAACTGGCAACCGCGTCCCCAGTGTCAGAAGAATTTGTAGCTGAACTGCAACAGCAAGTGCAAATGCTGCTGGGACAAATTGACTTCCTGAAATCTGCCCATCCCCGGCTGTTTGTGACAGTAGACAGTTACCTCACCCAGGGCAATAGCCTGCTCCTGGAAAACCGCTACCAGGAGGCGATCTCCCAGTATGATCAGGCGATCGATCTGCAACCGGAGAATCCGGCAATCTGGTATCAGCGGGGGCTGGCCCTCCAGAAACTGCAACAACATGCCAATGCCCTGCACTCCTTCGAAAGAGCCCTGAAATTCCAGCCCCAGGAACCCAAGACCTGGCTGAGCCTGGGCCTGACCCTGGGTAAACTGCGCCGCTACGAGGAAGCCATCAAGGCTTACGATAAGGCACTGGAGTTGAAGCGAGACTACGCAGAAGCCTGGGTGAATCGGGGGGTAGCTCTGGGTCTGTTGCAACGACATGAGGATGCCTTTGATTCTTTTGATAAGGCCGTTCAGTTCCACCCAGAAGATGCCACCGCCTGGTTCAATCGGGGGCTGGCCCTGGAAGAACTGGCCCGGTTTAAGGATGCCATCGAGTCCTTCGATGAAGTCCTGGACCTGAAGCCCGACTCCTTTAAAGCCTGGGAGAAACGGGGCAAAGCCCTGGTGCAGTTGGGGCGGGATCGGGAAGCGATCGCCAGCTTTGATAAAGCCCTGGAACTCCAACCAGACCATGCAGGAGCTTTCTACGGTAAGGCCATCTGCTATGCCCTCCGCAACCAGGTTGACCCAGCCCTGGAAAGTCTGGAGCGGGCGATCAGCCTGGATCAGGATTACCAGGAAACCGCTAGAACCGATCCGGCTTTTGAAGAACTGAGGGACGATCGGGCGTTTCGCCGTCTGATGGGTAAATAGCATGGCTCCACCCTATCGCCTGTCCCTATGGGTCAGCCTGATCGTCATCATCCCGATCGGCTATGGTCTGCGGTTTTATGGTCCGGGTCCAGAGTGGCTGGATGACCTGTTGGGTGGGATTGCCTATGAGATGTTCTGGATCCTCCTGCTGCTGCTCCTGCTGCCGAAACGCTCCCCGGCCAGCATTGCGATCGGGGTTTGTCTGGTCACCTGTGCCATGGAAGTGCTCCAGCTCTGGCAAAACCCAGTCTTTAAATCCTTGCAGGCTACCTGGCTGGGTCGGGCGGTGCTGGGCAATACCTTCACCTGGAGCGATTTTCCCAATTATGTTCTGGGGAGTGGCTTAGGCTGGCTTTACGTGCGTTTCCTGCATCACCATCTGACAACATGACATTTTAATTTTGTAAAATCGGCCATGTCCCACCCGGAGTCATGCCAGAGTGGAAGTAAACGCGATCAACCCATCCCAGGAAAAGGAAAGGCACCCTATGACTGCAGAAGATAAAGCGCGGGAACTGGCCGCAGAAGCACGGAAACACGCAGAACATCTGCGCGATATGGCCCTGGAACGGGCCGCAGAAGTGTTACATGCGGGTACGGATGGGTCTCTCCAAGAGAAGGCCCGGGAACTGGCGACCGAGGTGCGCAAACAGGCAGGCCATCTGCAAGAAAATGTGCTGGAGCGGGCCACAGAGGCCCTGAGCACAGCAGACGAAACCCTCCAGGAAAAAGCCCGAGAACTGCTGGCCGAGGCCCGCAAACAAGCTGCCCATTTACAGGAAAATGTCTTCAAACGCGCCTCTGACGAACTCAAGGAATAGGGTCAGCCAGGGACTGGGGGGGATGACCTCAAAAAGGCTGCACATTCCACATGGGCAGTTTGCGGAAAGAAATCAGCCGGTTGAACCTTGGTCAATTGATAGAGGCCATCCTCACAGAGGATCTTTAAGTCACGGGCCAGGGTAGCCGGGTTACAACTGACATAGGCCAGACGAGACACAGGCCGGGACCGCAGCGCTTCCAGAACCGTCCGATCGCACCCTTTACGGGGTGGGTCCAGCAACACCACATCAGGGGTGCTGCCCAGGGCAGGCAACAGATCTTCGACCGGGCCCAAATGAAATTCCGCGTTAGTAATCTGATTCAGGGCCGCATTCGATCGGGCCAGGGCCACCGAGTTCAGTTGCTCCTCCAGGCCAATCACCTGCTGCACCTGGCGGGCCAGGGGTAAGGATAGGGTGCCAATCCCACAGTAGGCATCCACCAGGGTTTCCTGTCCCTGCAATTGCAATTCTGCCTGGATCACCTGCAGAAGCGCCTCTGCTGTTTCTGTATTCACCTGGAAGAAAGTGGTTGGCTGAATGTGAAAGGTCAGTCCCGCAAATTCCTCCGCCAGATAGGACCGACCGGCCAGACAGCGGGTCTCCTCTCCAAAGATGGCATTAGTCCGATCGCCATTCCAGTTGAGGCAAACTCCCACCAGGCCAGGATAGCGTTCCAACCAGGCCTGGGCCTGCTCCTCTGCTCCCACCAGGGACCAATCCTTCACCACTAGGGTCAGCAACAGCTCACCCGTGCGCCGTCCAACCCGCAGGGAGAGATGGCGGACGCGCCCCCGATGGTGTTGCTCACTATAAATCGCCCAGCCCCGCTGCTGAATATCTTGCTTCACCTCAGCCAGCAGTGGATTCAATCGCTGATCCTGAATCGGACATTGGTTCAGATTGATCAGATGGTGACTCCCTTTCTGATAGTAGCCCGCCTGGACCTGCCCCTGGACCGATCGACTGAGGGGAAAGGTGGCCTTGTTCCGATACCCCAGGGCATCACCAGCCCTCAACGTCGGCTCTACAGGGGGTTCAACCAGCCCCCCAATCCGTTGCAGCGCCTGCACCACCAGATTCCGCTTCGCATCCAGTTGATAGTCATATCGAATGTGCTGCCACTGACACCCCCCACATTTATCCGCCACAATACAGGCCGGACGAATCCGATGTGGAGATGCCTGCAACAGTTGCTGCACTTTGCCATGGGCATACTGGGGCTTGACCCGTACCAGACGCACCTCAACCCGATCCCCCGGCACTGTATCCGGGACAAACACCACCTGCTGTTCTACCCGACCGACCCCATCCCCACTGTCTGTCAAATCTGTAACGTCTATTTCCACTCGCTGGCCCTGTTGCCAATTCATACCTTAAGGTTCCTTAATATTTCTTCTCATAAAGGTTGTCGGTCATCTGGAATAGGGAATCAGACCCTGATCATCACGCAGGACTTACTACCATTGCCCCTTAGCTACGATTAACCACCAACGGCCCATGCGGATCGACGATTGTTCATTCTCTATTGCCTATAACCTATCGCCTATCGCCTCTTTTCTTATGTTGCACTGACTCGCTAAACTACATAGTGATATCCTGAGAAACCCCAATAATTATGAGTGTAGTTAGTCAAGTTATTCTGAACGCCGACGACGAACTTCGCTACCCCAGCAGCGGTGAACTGGAAAGCATCAGAAAGTTTCTCCTGACCGGCGAACAGCGGACCCGCATTGCAGCCACCCTGGCAGAGAACGAAAAGAAAATCGTTCAGGAAGCCAGCAAGCAACTCTGGCAAAAACGTCCCGACTTTATTTCTCCTGGTGGCAACGCCTATGGGGATAAGCAACGGGCTCTCTGCCTGCGGGATTACGGCTGGTATCTGCGTTTGATCACCTATGGTGTGCTGGCTGGGGACAAATCACCGATCGAGAGCATTGGCTTAATTGGTGTGAGAGAAATGTACAACTCCCTGGGTGTCCCCGTACCTGGTATGGTTGAGTCTGTTCGTTGTCTGAAGCGAGCAGCTCTGGCCCTGCTGACCGATGAAGATGCAGCAGAAGCAGAACCCTACTTCGATTACATTATCCAGGCCATGTCCTGATCGGGTTGATTACCATCATCCGTTCAACGTCGCTTAATAATCCATTTTCAAATATCTTGAGTTTCCCCACATTTAGTGGAGCTTATGGCATCGTTAGGGTCAGGGCTTCAGTAGAAGTGGGGAAATTTATTTTCCCAGGTTCGAATCAAAAAGGCAGAGGCGTTGTCTGCAACCCCTGTACAGGTAGGATGGGTCGCGAGCAAAATCTAAATGGGTGTAGGTATGCGTTTGGGCAAAGTCGTCAAATCTAATTCCCACTGTGATTATGTGGTACAGGTCTATGATCGCCAGGAGGTAGACCATCCCCCAGGGGCTGATGATTATGGTTTTGGCAGCTTCGTGAAGCTAAACACGGAAGAGCGTCACTGGGCAGTGGGGATCATCTACAACTCTCAGCTTTTCAATCCAATGTTTTTGAACACAGGCCCTCGCCTGTCCAGTGAGCCTGATCCCCTGTTCAGTCCTGATCTGATTAGCGAAACTCGCACCCTCCTGGGCACGGTGTTGGTGGGCACCCTGGAGCAACAAAACGGCAAGCCCTACGGTCAACAGGGCATTCCCCGCATTGTCGTTCCCGTGAACACCCGGGTGGATACCATGACCACAGAGGAAATTTATCGCTTCCATCTGAGTCCAGGCGATCGCCCCCAATTCTGTTATTACAGCCATCTCTTACGCTGTGGGGGTACCTTTGCCAATGATTTAACCCGTCAGGTGCTCCAGGAATTGATTGACAGCACCCTGTTTAGTGGTCCCGATCAGCGGGCCCTGGAGATGCTATGCAAGGAGCTGTCCTGGAAACAGACGATGGCAGCCATGCGGTAATTCACCTCAGGGAAAAGGCCATGCATCAAAATTCGCCAGAATGGTCAGCAGCCCCCCTGGCTGACCGCATGCGACCCCGATCGCTGGATGAATTCGTGGGCCAGGATGCCATCATTGGGCCGGGACGACTCCTGAGACGGGCGATCCAGGCGGATCAACTCTCCTCCGTCATCTTCTCCGGTCCGCCGGGTACCGGCAAAACCACCCTGGCCCGGATTATCGCCAATACCACCCGCGCCCACTTTATCGCCATCAATGCTGTGCTGGCTGGCGTCAAGGATATTCGAGAGGCGATCGACACCGCCCAGCAACAACGGCAACAGCAACAGCGCCGCACCCTGCTGTTTATTGATGAAGTTCACCGCTTCAATAAAGCTCAACAGGATGCCCTACTGCCCTGGGTGGAAAATGGCACAGTGGTGCTAATTGGGGCCACGACCGAAAATCCATACTTTGAGGTGAATAAGGCCCTAGTCAGTCGATCGCGAGTGTTCCAGCTCCGGTCCCTGGACAATCAGGATTTGCGCCGGATTGTGGCCCAGGCACTCAGGGATCCAGACCGGGGCTATGGCCGACTTGCCATCCAGATGGAACCGGAGGCCCTGAGCCATCTGGTCAATGTGGCCAATGGGGACGCCAGGGCCTTGCTAAACGCTCTGGAACTGGCGGTTGAGACCACGCCCCCCGCAGCAGATGGCACCATCCCGATCACCCTGGCGGTGGCCGAAGACTCGATTCAGCAACGGGCTGTTCTCTACGACAAAGAGGGAGATGCCCACTTTGATACCATCAGTGCGTTCATCAAAAGCCTGCGGGGATCGGATCCAGATGCCGCTCTGTACTGGCTGGCCCGCATGGTCTACGCTGGGGAAGATCCCCGCTTCATCTTCCGCCGCATGCTGATCCTGGCCGGGGAAGATGTGGGTCTGGCCGATCCCCAGGCAATCGTAGTGGTGAATGCCTGTGCCACTGCCTTCGATCGGGTTGGCTTGCCCGAAGGTCGCTATCCCCTGGCGCAGGCTGCCCTCTACCTGGCCACGGCTCCCAAATCTAACAGTGTTATGGGCTTCTTCGATGCCCTGGCCACTATTGAGCGGGAGCGGGAAACCGAGGTCCCGCATCACCTCAAGGATGCCAGTCGGGATCAGCACAGCTTGGGTCATGGGGCAGGCTATCTCTACCCCCATGCCTATCGGGATCACTGGGTGGCCCAACAATATCTGCCTGCCAGTCTGCAGGGTCAGGTATTTTACCAGCCCTCCGATCAGGGGTATGAAAGCCAGATTCAGGTCCAGGTAGCTCGACAACGGGAAGCCCAACTGGCCGCCCTGGTTGAGGGCATCGGGTCAACCCTCCCGGAAGGGTTAACCTTCGGTCCCAGCGATCGCAGCCGTGATCGCTGGCTGCAACGGACCCTCAGCCAAACGGGAGCGCAGTTGGCCCAAGTCCGCGATCGGCTATTTGCCCTGGCCCACCTGCAACGCCACCATCTTGTTCTAGACCTGAATGCTGGTAGCGGTTTACTGACCTGGGAGGCCGTCCGCCAGGTGCCCGAAGGGGGGGTTTATGCCTGTGTCCGATCGACCACCGATGCCGTTGCCCTCACCCAACAGGCCCAATCCCTCCCAGAGCTACAACGGCCCATGATTCTGGAGACAACCCTGGCTCAACTGCCAGAGACCCTGGACCGGCAGGCCCCAGGGGTGCGCTGCGATCGCTGCGTGGGTCGGAACGTCCTCCTCCACGAAGCAGATAAAGCTCAGGCTATCCTAGTGTTGGCTAAGCTGCTCCATCCTGGAGCGACGATCGTCCTAGCCGAATCCATCCCCCGGCAGGCCCAACGTCTGTATGCCCTAGTCGATCGGGCCTCGCTCAAGCAGCAGCTCTACGATCGTTGGGTAGCAGCGGAAGAAACCATCTATGCAGATGCCACCGATCCCATGGTGAACTGGACTCCAGCAGACCTGCAAATTGCTTTTGCCACTGCCGGTCTCAAGGCTGAAATTGCCTGTGAGCCTATCCTCACAGATACCCGGATGAGCGACAGCCTCTTCGATCGCTGGTTCAAGCAAACTGGCGATCGGCCCAGCTACGCCACTCGCCTATCCCAGTCCCTGAAACCATCCGAAATCAAGCAGATCCGAGATCTCATGCACCAGCAACTGTGTGATCGGATCATCCCCTGGGCCAGCACGATCGCCCTGATCAAAGCCACCGCCCTGTAAAAACACGATCAATCGTGTCTCGATCCGAGCCTTGATTCAGAACCTCCCCCAGCCCTTAATTACTCAATGACAGGAAGAAGACCTCTACCGTAAACGGCAGCTTCACCTTCCCATCTAGAGCAAAGGGAACCCGCATAAAGGTTTGGTACTCTGTTTGAGGCTGGCTCAAAACATTCTGTCCGTAAGTACTGATCGCCCCACAGGTTCCCGGTTTCGTAGCCAGGGGTACAAACGAGATCGGAGTGGTAGCCAGTTGATACTGCTCATTCCCAGTCAACACATCCCGGGGCAACTGGACACTGACCAGGGCACAGCGATCGCCCAGCGAGGCCGATTTCACATTCAACTGAATCCCGTCGTCTTTACGGGATAAGTTCAGCGTTACTGAGGCAGAACTTTGTTGATCCGGAATAGTCAGTGAGGACGTTGCACCGGGATAGAGAATGGTTTCTCGCCGGGGAAGAATTAAATTCGCTGACGGATTGACCAGGGTGGAGGATTGAGACTGGGCAATCGAAATGGGGCCGAGCAACCCTGCCATAGCCAGAGTTAATATACTGAAAAAGGCTCCAGGAGCACTCTTCATTCTATGCATTCCCTACCATTAAAACTGAATGTCCCCATTCATCTTACACACATTATTTTTCATCAAGATAGGTCGATCGGGTGATTCAGAGATCGCGCTTTCATTAAAAAATAAGAGCAGGTTCTCAAACCTGCTCTGTGGCAAAAACAAACTTTTAGGCTTTATCCAGAACTTAACGGATATATTCCTTCAGAACGCTATTGCGATTTGGATGCCGTAATTTGCGCAGAGCCTTCGCTTCAATCTGACGGATACGCTCACGGGTCACATTGAAGATCTGGCCAATTTCCTCCAGCGTCTTCATCCGCCCATCATCCAGGCCATAGCGCAGGCGGAGAACATCCCGCTCCCGGGGGCTCAGGGTACCCAGCACCCCTTCCAAATCTTCCCGCAGCAAGCTCTTGGATACCTGATCTTCCGGCGTCTCCCCATCCGACTCAATGAAGTCTCCCAAGCGAGAATCTTCTTCTTTACCAATGGGCGTTTCCAGGGAAATGGGTAACTGGGCAGACTTAGCAATAAATCTCAATTTCTCGATGGTAATCTCCATTCGAGTTGCAATCTCTTCTTCAGTTGGCTTACGCCCCATCTCCTGGGAAAGCAACTTGGTGGTCTTTTTGATCCGAGAGATTGTTTCGTACAAGTGAACGGGAAGGCGAATCGTGCGGGACTGATCCGCGATCGCACGGGTAATCGCTTGGCGAATCCACCAGGTAGCGTAGGTAGAAAACTTGTAACCTTTCTCATGATCAAACTTCTCAGCAGCCCGGATCAAGCCCAGGCTCCCTTCCTGAATCAAATCCTGGAAGGATAAACCCCGGTTCATGTACTTCTTCGCAATGGAAACCACCAATCGCAAGTTAGACTGAACCATTTTGTCTTTAGCACGACGACCGACATGCAGGCGATGTCGGAAAGCAGGCAGCGGCATATTGACTTCACTGGCCCATTCTCCATCCAGAGGCTCCCGCTCCAGCTTGTCACAGAGGCTCTCCCGAATCCGCTCCAGTTCTAGCAAATCGGCAATCTTCCGCGCCAACTCAATTTCTTCATCAGCCCGCAAGAGGCGGATGCGGCCAATTTCCTGCAAATAGAGGCGAATCGAGTCTTCCGTATAATGCTTCTTCTTAGCCTGTGCCCGCTTGCGCCCAGGCCGAGCCTTACCGCCTTTACTATCATCCTCCTCAGATGGAGCGTCAAAGGCTTCATCCTGATCGTCATCCTCCATAAAGGACTCGTCTAAATCAAGATCAGGTTGCTCAGCGTCAGCACCATGCTCACGAAGCGATACGGAGGATAGCAACTCGATGGTTTCGAGTACATTATTGGCCTGGGTCATGCCGCGTTCCTCATGCTCCTTAGATTAAATTAACAGGTCAACAAGGGTGATGGGTAGAAATCGAGAAATTGATAGATCAACCCGATATCTGAAAACCAAACTGGCAATCAAAAAAAGCAGTCAGGCTAACATTGCCGAACTCATCCAAGAGCTCACTGAACTGAATAACGCTTATACGCAGGAGCTCACCAGATGGGATATCCATCCGGAGAGCGAGATTCTGCAGAGAAAACGTGATGTTTCAGTGCGGCACATCATAGACTTAACTGCTTAACTCAACTGCTTAACTCAACTGCTTAACTTAGCTGCTTAACTTAGCTGCTTAACTTAGCTGCCTAACTTAACTGCCTAACTTAACTGCCTAACTTAACTGGTTAAAATCAATCGCTCAGACTCACTATGGATGGCCTGGCATTTGATCGACAGCATAGTGACACAGCAGAAAACCACTATGAGTAGCATATTCTGCCCACTAAAGCCACTAATCTGCATCTTCAAGGGGAAATCAATTTTCAAGTCTCTCCGATTGTAGCTTTTCTCACAAAAGTTGCACGTTTTTTCTCAAGCTCACTTCTACGGATTTTTTTGAGGTCTTACTCTTACTATTCTAAGCAAGTAATCCGCAAGTACAATGAGGATCTTAGTCCTAGACAAAGGAATAGCAAGATCCGTCCTGAAGGTTTAGCCTGCACTGAAAAGTAGTGCGATCGCCCAATCATCCAGAGGCCATAACAAAATTGCTCCAGTTCCCAGGTTGACTGTCTATCTCCTCTAATTCAGAATCAGGGGGGAGGGGTATTGGTCGATGGGAAATTTAATTCGGGCAGGGGGGAGAGCGCGATGTCTCTGAGAGTATCTTGCATCTCAGGATCCCGCAAACTGGCCCAAAGACTGCATTTATTTTCTGTAAACGACAAAACAATCAGCGCTTTCTGAGAGAGCTTACAACCCAGATGGTAAACCTGAGGACGCTGAGCAATGTCATACTCCCGTAACCGCCGAAATAACTCATTGCGGTAGAGCATGCCGTCCTGGATATTATTATCCAGCCAGAACTTGAAGATAAAGATATCTTCTTCATCGACTAACAAAGGCAACACAGAGTTCACCATTGACAAAAAGGTTCAGCACCCTGAAAGCGTTCACTAGTGGCGAAAACGGGATTTCTTGAGCCGCCAAAACTCTTCGACCAGCACAAACTCATACCCCTGTTTTAACAGCAAGGAAATGATTTGATCCGCTATCCCGGCAACATCCTGCCCTCCCCAGTACCCGTCATGCAGAACAATGAGGGAGCCCCGTTGCACCTGTTGCATAACCCGATGAACCACAACCGTAACCCCGGGTCGAACCCAATCTTCCGGCACCACACTCCACATCACAGGCCGATAGTCCCACTGATGCAACAGGCTCAAAGTTGCGGGGGTGAACAGTCCATTGGGGGGCCGCACATCCCGCATCTGAGTTTTAGCGTCAATTGGATCAAGGCCGCAGGCCCGCGCGATCGCGGTCTGAGTTTTTTCCAAACTCTCCTTCAGAGTCTCAGCAGAAAGTCTGTGAAATCCCCGATGGTCATACCCATGTAACCCAATCCAATGGCCCTGATCATAGAGTGCCCTGCAGACTTCGGGAAAGTACTCTACACAGGCCCCCAAACAAAAAAAACTGGCTTTGACATCGTAATGTCTCAGCACTGATAGCAATTCAGGCGTGTATTGAGGATGAGGGCCATCATCAAAAGTCAAGGCAACCTGTTTCGGACCCCCTCCAGGCTGGTCATGCCGCAATTCCTGCTCCAACGACCACAGGCAATCTGGAAACAGCGGTTGGAGCATCCGGTACAAAAGAGGCAGGACAAGAGCGAATTGCACTAACTTGCCGTCAGAAAGGCTTGCCGAACGCTGGCAGACTGGACCAGGGAAGTCAAGATTTCATCGCTAATCGGATTAACCAGAAAACCATCAAACCCAGGATTATCTTCCTGGTGCAGCCAACTGGGAGCATGACAATCGGTCAGCGCTACGATCGTCACACCACTGGTAGGGGGAGTACTCCGTAGATCTCGCACCAGGGCATGGGACCAACTCTGATGCGTCCCAGCCAAAATAATGAGACAGGGATTAGCCTGGCTGATGTGGGCAACAGCCTGATCTTCCGAATCCGCGATCGCCACATAGTACCTCGATTGGCCCAGTAACGAGCTCAGTTCATCGAGTTGGCTGGATTGTTGACCGATAACCAGAACAGACTTACGTGAAGACTTCATGCCAGAGGAGAGACAACAGCGCACTACTGTCAATATAGTTGCCGCATCAGACTATCTCTGAGGACTAAAAATGACCGAAATCCCATACCAAAGCCCTTTCAGGCAGGTAGTTTCCTTTGATCAATTTCCATATTTTTTAGGCTTTGCCTCACTTCAGATGAGCGTTTGAAATGTTTCTTATTACTACTTTGGATTTCAGATAAGGATGTAAAGAATGTTCCCAAAATCAGGAATTTTTTATAAAGTTTTAACAGCATCATCCCACCAGCCGTAACCTTTAGCCGCAAGTTTGATGAGAGCCTTTTATAGTTGAACTCAATTGCTTCAGTCCTTGAAAAGGCTGAATAGAGAAGGACTATAAGGGCTCCGTTTAATTCTCTTGCAGTTTTTATAAGAGCAGAATCCATTAATTTTCTGGATCATTCAAATCGACGCCTTCAAATTAACAACCCATAAAAATACCTTTAACAAGGAAGTAATTTCTTAATTAAACATTAAGAGCATCTCTAAAAGTTCAACAGCCATTTTCAGAAGGATATGCCACCGGATCAATCCCTGGTTAAAAGCAAGTGGAATAATTGTATGCCCTGACATTCTGATGTTTTTCTGTCAAAATTCATACTCACTAATTCCCTCAATACTGAGAGCTGGTTGAACATATGCCAACGACAAAAGGGGCACAGAAAACCTGCACCCCTTGACCTGATATTTGAACCTAGGAGCCTACTTCAGTTAGTCCCCATCATTGCTGCCGCCACGGGGACGAGACTTCCCTGGATCGCAACCTTCAGAACCATTGCCCCGACCCTGGTTACAGTTACGCCGACGCCGATCGTCCCGATCACCCCGATCGTCATCATCGTCGTCATCGTCGTCATCGTCGTCATCATCATTGTCATAATCACCACGGGTGATATTCCCCTGGGTCAATCCCACTTCACGATAGGTGACAATCTGGCGACTGACTTCATAGATGGAGGTGGTTGTAGTACTGATATTGGTGATTTGTACCACCTGACCAGGAAGGCCCACCAGAGCAGGAGCCAGTCCAGGTCTGAAGCAGCGGAACGATCGGTCCACCAACAAGTAGTCTCCCTGCAGGAAGGAGCAACTATAGACGGGGCGATTCATGTTAGGCATCTCTGGCAACTGGTATAGCCCCTGATCCACATCACGCATGTCTTTCAGGAACGTCACCCGGCTCTTGGACAGTTTCGAGCCCTTCACCTTCGTGAAATAATTGAAGGCTGTTTTTCCGCGATCGATCCTGCCATCACCATTACTATCCAGACCATACACCGTCCGAATGGTGCGGTGCCGCTTGGGTTTGTCTGGCAAGATCAGGTTGACGATCGCATTATCCTCCAGGAGTTCAAACTCGGTGTATCCGATCAGCTCCTTGTCCAGACTGAACAGACGCACAATCACCCGATCGCCCTCGTTCAAGCCCCGAATGAACTGAGCTCGCTGGTTGATCTGGTAGCGGAAGTCCCCCACAAAGTGTTCCTTCAGGTAGCTGTCCGGACGTTTGGCCATCAGGGAAACCCGCGCAATCACCCCAGGCAAGGTCACCTTCTTTTGTAAAATCGCCAGAGTGAAGTGACCTCGATGGGGATCAGGTTGAGCGGAAGTTGCCACATAGCCTGACCTGCAGGCGGTACTGTAACCAGAGGTACTCCCAGATTGGGTCGTCGTGGTCGTCGTGGTCGTCACAGTCTGGGACACGATCTGGGTGCTATAAGCCTGGGCAATCGTGGAATAGGATTGAACCCGCTCAAATTGAACGATCTGGTCCCGCTGGCCTCCCCGGGCATCGTAGCGGAGCAAGGCCACCGATTTAAACTCAATGGAAGAAATATCTACATCCTGGCCTAAAACTTCCCGAATCTTACTGATTGAAATCACTTCCGGGGGTAGGATCAACCGCCCAGTGCGATCGGGAATGAGGCGGGCTCCCGTCGTGTTATAAACCTGCACCCATTGTTCATTCTTCTTCGCAAAGACCTGATACACCACATTGGCATAGGAGGTCGAGGGTTTATTCAGCACATCCAACTGGAGGACCAAATCGCTCACTTGCTGATTCGCATCCAGCAGACGAGCCACTTGCAGGACTGTCTCCCAGCCCTGCTGAATCTGAGCCACAGAGAGGGGGGAATTGTGGGCGATCGTAGGTGGAATCACAGATCCACCATAGAGGAGAGTAGCAGTTGCAGCAATCAGGGACGCCCGCTGCCAGAAACGAGTTGTCCTGCGTCCAGAAATAGCTTTGGGATAGTCTTTCATTGTCAAATGTTAATTGTTGTAGGGAGAGGAACCGTCAAGCCACTGGGAACACAGAGAACGGTGATCCCGTAAGTTTCTCAGGTTGACTCCCTACCAGAAATCAAGGTTCCCTCCGATCTACGAACATCTATCTTAGGGATGAAATAATTTCTGGCTTAAGGAGCTAGACGAGCCTTCTTTAAACGATTGGTTTCATACCAGGCAGCGATGTCCGGAACCCATTGCTGAAAGTGGGGCCAAATCAGCTCACATAATTTCTGGGCTTCCAATTGTGCATCTGCTTTCCAGCGCAGGTCGAGTAAATGCAGGAGCGATCGGACATTAGCAGACAGCACCCAGTGCTGCCGGACATCAAACGGAATCACCCCCCGCGCATGCTCCTCTGAAAGTCCCTGCCGAATGCGCTCTGCATAGCGTTGACAGGCCGAGAGACACCAGGCAACATCCTCTTGCCGCTGCTCCGGCGTATAGGTGTAATGGGTGCCCTGGCGATCGGAGTAGGAGCCCAAAGGCCGCAGATAGAAAACTTCCTCTACATCGCGTTTGCCTTCAACGACATCAATAATTCGCTGTCCGGTGTAACGAAAACTCTGGACATCGAAACTGACGCCGACCCGGTGAGTTCGAATCTGCTGCATGGTGGAGTGGGGAAACCAGCCACAGTTGAGGACAATCTGGGGATGCTCCAGAGGACCGTAGTGGCCCCGATTCCCTGCCAGCAGGTTTTTGACAATAATCTCCCCTGCTTTAGTGTCATCAGGCCAGTGATCGCGATCGTCCCAAACAAAGCCTTCAGCATAGTCCTGGTGCATAGCCGCATAGATCACCTGCTGCGGCTTGGGAGTTTGGGAAATGACTTCGACAGTAAAGCGGTCCATAGGGTAGGGGTGAGAGTCCATCTGGATTATTTAACATCTCATGTTGTTGCGCCCCATCCGGATTTCTTCATGGATGTTTTAGAGATTGATGGGGGTTACCAACAACGAGTCTTCACAGATAGGACTTTGGCGATCGGGCCTGTCGCCGTTGATAGGTCAGAACTCTCTGGTGCCACTGCTGCCAGTATTTTCGGATCGTATCGGGTTCAAACCAGAAGATCTCAGCAGCCTGGTCCGGAAGCGCAATGACCAGCAACCCATGGTTCACCTGCAACCCATAGTTCTGATAGGAGTGATTTACCGCGCCACAGTAGGCAACAACCTGGAGGGGATAGTCATAGAGTCCCTCCCAGGACTCCTTGGGCCGATCGGCAGTTTTCCACTCACAGATACAGGGAGTCCCCTGATAGCTGGCCACACAATCCACCTGACCGGCGTAGCCCACATCATAGTGCAGCACCGGACTCTCCAGCAGGCGGACCGCATCAATCTCCTGCAAAACTGGCTGGATACTTTCCCAGTAAGGTTTGACGCCATCTGGACAGTCGATCGCTTCTCCAGCCAGATAACGCTCAATCTGGCGATGGGTCCCTGTTCCCCGCCGACTTGCCGTCGCCGCAATCCGGCTAGCCTCTACCGCACCCACCCGCTGTTTCCAATTCATCAGCCTTTCCCAATCCTCCGCTGGTTTCGTGGCATTGAGAATCGTACTGATACTGGGTAAGGCCAGCCCTTGCTGATCCAGATAATATTGTTTGCGATTTTGCCAGACTGATTTCAAGGAAAGACGCGGCAGGAAGTGATTCGTTGGGGACATTTCAAATAGTTCAGCAATTTACATTATCCATGCAGGGATTACATAAAATTCATGCGTTTTTGTCAAAAACTTTCTATCCAAAGACAGATGTCTGGGGGCAAAGCTTTCTATCTATATTGTTGAATTGTTGGGCAATCTCATGCTGCCCCAGTCCCCTGCCCGCCTGGTCGATAGCCCCAGTCATTGACTTCTGGCTGCTCTCGAATTCTCAAAGTCTGCGCTTAAATCAGTAACCATCTCCAGGAGGAGGTTTGAAGAGATTCTGGAAACCAGGATCAAGGCTTTGCAACCATCCTCTAAAAAACCAGATCTCATCGTTCGTCGTGCCAGCCCACTTGCATGCTTGTTTAGAAGGAATCGTTTACGATAAGCTGTCACCGGATCATCAGTATATTTATACTAGATACTCTTATCCTACGCATGGAAAGTTCTCAAAAACATTTAGATATCGCTATTGTTGCTTTAAAGAAAATCAAGAATTTATCTCGCTCCGAATCAGGCATCTGGTTAATCGCCGATCTGGCATTGCGAGAGATAAATAGTATTAAACCCAATTCTGGCTCAGAACAAAATTAACCTTAGGATCACGGATTAAATAAAGTGAATCATTGGGGTGCAGGGGCGTTGCCCCTGCTTGGGGGCTTCGCCCCCAAACCCCTACTTTATTTAATTTTCGATCCTTAGGATCATTGCTATACCAGTAAAATCGACCTGAGTATTTGAAGAAAAAACAAAAATCTGTTAATTTTACTAAGCATAAATTACGGTTGACAAACCAGTTGGTAGTCCCATTTACAGCAAGCTGGGATCGTCGAGTGCTAGCCTTAAGTCGAACTACTCGTTAAAGGTCTTCCTTTACCATGCCCCAGCTCCTTGATCCCGTCCCCTCGGACAACTCAGATCGGATTGTTTGCAGCTATGTGAATGCCACCAGCAAGATTCAGGTGGTTCGGATCAGTAATATTCCCAACTGGTATTTTGAACGGGTTGTTTTTCCGGGGCAACAACTCCTCTTCGAAACCTTACCCGAAGCCCAACTGGAAATCCATACGGGAATGATGGCCAGTGCCATTCTGTCCGATCGAATTCCTTGCGATCGGCTAATGGTAGAAGACGCAGGCTACCCCTCCATCGATCCAGCTAACCAGCAAAGTATCGAAGAAGAGAACGAAGGGCCAAACCTATCTGTCACGGCACCCCCTCCCGCCCTGACCTCTACGATCGAGTAGCAAGTGGTTTTGGATTCAAGTCTCTCAATCATTTAAAAACAGCGCTTTTTGTGGATTGCTTTAGCAATAGACACTTGAACAAATCATTCTTAACAGGCCCATTTTAAAACTGCCTGGATTTAGACTAAGCATGGGAAGGATTTTCCCATGCTTAGTTGTGTCTGGAGGTCAACCAGATTGGATCTGCCTTCTTTTCTCTGGCTCTGGAAAATTGCAGCCTGGTCTATGGGCTTCTCTATCCTGGCCTATCTGATTCTGGCAGGCAGCGGCACGGTGCTGCTTTTCGCACGCATGACTGACAGGCAGCGGCCTGACTGGCTGCGCCCATTCCACTATTGGACGGGTGGGGTGATGGTTGGTCTCGTCCTCCTACTCCTGGCCATCGGCATTGTGGGCACGATCGGCCATTACGGCACGCTGGGTCATTCTTTTCACCTGCTAGCCGGGACGATCGTTGTTGGGTTGGTGCTGGCCTCTGTCTGGAGTGCTGCCCAGATCAGCATTGGCGCGTCCTGGGCTCGATCGTTGCATCGGGGGATCAATCTCTGCTTGTTTGTGGGATTCGCCTGGGTTTCGTGGACGGGGTGGGTTGTTGTTCAGAAGTATTTACCTTGATGATGTAACGTATGACTGCAGAACTGTCAGATCCCAGACAATCTGAACCGGCAACCTTTCCAATTTCACCCCTGATCCGGTTGACCCTCCTGAGCTTGTATGGAGCCCTGACCCTGCCGCTCCCGTTTTTGGCCAGGGTAACCGTTGCTCCTGTGCCCCCTGAGCTGCTCTGGTTGGGTATGGGTGGGGGCGCGATCGCTCTTTATGGAGCCCTGGCGGAACGGGTGGTTCTGGATGAGTCTGGCATTCGAGTGGTTTATCCTCTGTGGGTGCCGTCGTTCTTCCGCCGGGGCTGGGAATTGCCCTGGACAGAGATTACAGCCCTGAAGCCCCGATCCACAGGACAAGGGGGGTTGGTTTACTACTTCCTGGATCGGGCTGGTCAGGCTTATTTGCTGCCCATGCGGGTGGTGGGTTTTGCCCGCATGGGCGCGATCGTTCAGGCTCGAACAGGGATTGAAATGACCGATGTTTATCCGCTCTCCCAACCCTGGATGTATCTGATCTTGCTGGGGATGACGGTGTTGTTGCTACTGATGGATGGCTGGGTGATCTGGAATGGGGTAGCCCAGGGATAACCCGCAGAGGCGCGGCAGGCGGAGAGGGGGAATAGGGTCGTTGAATGACTGGATGGATCCGCCGGAGAGGCTGGTGTTAAGGGAGGGGGAGGTCCATGTCTGGAGGGCTGGATTGCAGTTGCCAGAGGATTGTTTGGCAGAACTGGCACGGACCCTGTCTCCGGAGGAGTGGGATCGATCGCAGGGATTAGGCCGTCCGGAGTTGCGCTGCCGGTTTATTGCCAGTCGGGGGATGCTGCGATCGCTGCTGGGGCAATATTTAGGGGAACTGCCTGAGCGCATTCGGTTCTCTTATGGCGATCGGGGTAAGCCTTCCCTGGCGGACTCTCCTGTCAATCTGCAGTTCAATCTTTCCCATAGCCAGGATTTGGTTCTGTATGCCTTTGCCTATCAGATACGGGTGGGTGTGGATGGGGAGCACAGGCGTCTGATCCGAGCATTGGCCAGACTAGCACGGCGCTTTTTTTCCGATCGGGAATATGGGGCGATTGCGGCCCTGCCACCAGACCAACAAACAGACCGATTCTTACAGGTTTGGGCCTGCCGGGAGGCTTACCTGAAGGCGATCGGGGAAGGGCTGGTGGGTCTGGGAAACATGGAAATTCGGGGCCTGGAGCAAGGGACTCCAGTCGTCTGGCTCTGGCGGGAGGCCGAGTGGCAACCTGCAAACCAATGGAGGCTTCATCTATTACAACCTGATCCAGGGTATGTGGCAGCTCTGGCGATCGAAAATGGCGATCAGTACCAGCTTGCCTGCTGGTCATTCCCGAACTGGCCGGGGCAGGCTATGGAGTAAGCGGGTCATCGTCTCTACATCCAGCGGCTTAAACAGGAGATAGCCCTGCCCAAACTCACAATGCAGGGCTTCCAGTTGGCGTTGCTGCAAGGGAACTTCAATTCCTTCGGCTACCACATCCATACTAAGGCTATGGGCCAGAGCCATAATCGTTCGGATAATTTCCGTACTATCTGCCTCTGAACCAATGCGATTCACAAAGGAACGATCAATTTTCAGCGTGTCGATCGGCAGTTCGTGCAATCGGCTGAAGGAAGAGTACCCTGTACCAAAATCATCAATACAAAGCCGAATACCCAGGTCTTTGAGCTGATTCAAGACGGTAATTTCATGGGTAGCCTTGTCTAGTAAACAACTCTCAGTCAACTCCAGTTTCAGACGGCTTTTTGCCAGACCCGTTTGCTGTAACGTATCAGAAATATACGGAATCAAGCTGATTTGCTTGAGCTGTACAGGGGAAATGTTGACATTCACGATCCAATGGGCGGCCTGGGGAAATTGCTTTTGCCAGACTTGCATCTGCCGACAGGCTTCACCAATCACCCAACGGCCCAGGGGATGAATTAATCCTGTTTCTTCCGCAATCGGAATGAATTGACCGGGCAAAATCAACTCGCCAGAAGGATGAGACCAGCGTAACAGGGCTTCAAATCCAGCAATCTCACCCCGCATGAGGGAGACGATCGGCTGATAATGCAGACAGAATCCCGATAACTGAGAGGTCCTGGTTTGCAGCGTTGCGATCGCTTGGCGCAGATCATTCTCCATCTGCATGCGAGCCATCGTCTGGGTGCGAATTGCCGCATTAAAGACCATGTATCCCCCTCGCCCCTGCTTTTTAGCTTGATAGAGGGCTGTATCGGCATCCCGCAGTACATCTGCGGGATCCTGGTATTCGGGCACGCCCAGGGCAATGCCAATACTGACTCCGACACAGACACTGTGGTATCCCAACTGAAACGGCAGGGTGAGCCCTTCCTGAATCTGACCAGCCAGACTAGTGACCTGCTCAATACCAGAAATGGTTTCCATCAGAATCACAAACTCATCTCCCCCAAACCGCGTCACGGTCCCCGGGTAACCGATATTCCGAAGACGCTGCGCCACTCCCCGTAGTAATTCGTCCCCCACCAAATGCCCCAGGCTATCATTCACGACCTTAAAGTGATCCAGGTCAATGAACAGGATGGCAAACAGACTGTTTTGCTGCGCGGTATTTCGATCGATCAGGCCCTGCAACTGCTGCATTAACCAGGCCCGGTTTTGCAATCCCGTCAGCGCATCATGCAGGGCATCATATTGGAGCTGAGTCTGAACTGCCTGCAAGCTGGCTAATGTGGTCGATAGCTCAAAGGTCCGTTCAATCACCTGTTGCTCCAGATGTTCGGTCACCTGCTGTAGCTGCCGGTTCTGAGCTTCCATCTGGCGGGTGAGATTGCCCAGCCTTAAATGGGTTCTGACACGGGCCAGCACCTCTGCCTGGGTAAAGGGTTTCACAATATAATCGACAGCTCCGATCTCAAACCCTTCCAGCTTCTTGGATTCATCCATCAGGGACGTCATAAAAATGACGGGAATATCACGGGTGATCGGGTTGGCTTTAAGCCGACGGCAGGTTTCAAACCCATCCATGATCGGCATGATCACATCCAGCAACACAATATCCGGCTGGTTATAATTCACCTGAGCCAGGGCACTCGGGCCATCCACCGCCACCAAAATTTCCCAACCGGGATGGGTCAGGGCATTCGACAATACTTTTAAATTATTCAGATGATCGTCCACAATCAGAATTTTTCCCGCTTCCAGATTTGGCTGGCTCATGGATTTTTCCTATCATCTGAAGAGTCTTAACTGAGATTCAGAGACAAAACGGGCTACACCAGATCTATGTCCCCCTTTGGGGCTTGAACGTCTGACCTGCAGCAAACAGTTGCAATCTCCTTATATTTTGGAACAGGCGCATCAAACCGCAGGTTGTAACGGCAACTCGATCTGAAATTCTGTACCCTGATCGGGGTCTGAGAGACATCTGAGGACACCACCCTGCTTCTCCTCCACAATTCGACGACTGAGCGATAGGCCCAATCCTGTTCCTTTCCCGATCGGCTTCGTTGTAAACATCGGTTGAAACAGATTGGCTCTGGCCTCAGCAGACATCCCAGGACCGTTGTTAGCAATACTCACCAGGACATGGTTGCCCCGAATTTGGGTTTGAATCGTCAGGGTCGGTCCAGACTTTCGCTCCCCCTCCCTGCCCCCCGATCGGAGAGGAGAGTCGGCCCAGTATCCCTGATCCCAGGCATCCTCCAGAGCATCCAGGGCATTGACCAGCAGATTCAGAAAAACCTGGTTGATGGCATCGCCATAGCAGACGATCGGGGGCAGGGAACCATACTCCTTCACCACCTGAATCGAGGGATAGGGAGGCTTCCCCTTCAGCCGGTGAGCCAGGAGTAGCAACACCCCGTCTAGCCCCTCATGCAAATCAACAGGTTGGGCCAGGTTACTCGCTGGTTGAGAAAACTGCCGGATCGATCGCACCAATTTCGTCAGGCGTTCGCTGCTGCGGGTCATGGTAGCCACCACTCGGGGCAAATCCATAATCAGGTCACTGAGATTCATATCTGCTTGTTTCTGGCTGATCTGACGATCGGGATTGGGGTAACAGGTTTGATAGAGGCGCAACAGAGCAATTAACGGTCGTATGTAGTTAGAGGTATGGTCCAGATTCGTAGTGATAGCCCCCAGGGACATATCCATTTCATAAGCAAGACCCGCAACCAAGGCTCCCATCGCAAACAGCTTTTCCGCATCCAGCAGGCTCATCTGGCGCTGCTGCAGCTCTTGAAGGGTGGTGGCAAGTTGGGCGGTGCGATCGAGAACTCGTTGCTCCAGATCCTGCTGCAGTTGCTGCAATTCGGCATTTTGAGCCTGAATCTGGCGGTTCAGGTGAGCAATTTTGAGTTGGGTTTGAATTCGAGCCAGGATGTCGTTTCGGTCAAAGGGTTTGGTAATATAGTCCACCGCCCCCAGGCTATACCCCTCCGCCTTATCCCTCACATCAGCCAGAGCGGTTATGAACATCACCGGAATTTTCTG
Organism: Leptolyngbya sp. 'hensonii'; assembly: GCF_001939115.1. GTDB lineage: Bacteria > Cyanobacteriota > Cyanobacteriia. Next base: position 29,956 of record NZ_MQTZ01000053.1, read on the forward strand.
TAACGCAGGGTCTGCCTTCAGTCTTCTACAGGTTTCCAGGCCATCCATGCCTGGCATCATCACATCCAGCAGAATCAGATCTGGTTGACTATAAGCCACCTGTTGCAACGCACTTTCACCATCTGTCGCCACTCGAATTTCCCATCCTGTCTGCTCCAGAACATCACAGAGAACTTTAAGGTTATTCGGGCTATCATCCACAATTAGGATCCGACTGCCTTGAATTCCTGCATCCGTCATGGTTCTATGCCTCGATGGGATGCAATAAATGCCTGAACCTTTTTGACTTGAAACTCCATCGCCAACCGTTGCAGAATCCGGGCAAAGGGCAAGAAGATGGGATCAAGAGCAACGAGCTGGTCTAACTGTTGTGAAATCTCTCGGAGATTGCCCTGCATAGCCAAATCATAGAGTCGGTCGATCACATCCGGTGAGGGCAGAATCAAAGGTGGATCGATCGGGGCATCCTCCGGCCTGACAGCAACCAACCCATTTTCAGCCAACTGAGCCAAACAGATATCCGCCACTGTTTCCTCATAGATCCAGGCCACTTTGAGATGGGCTTCCAGCTTTTGCAGCACTTCTTCAAATCGCAGTGGCTTGGTCAAGAAGTCATTACCTCCTGCCTCCAGCGCCTGCTGGAGGTCTTCTCCAAAGGCACTGGCCGAGGTCATGATCACAATAATGTCCTGAAGTTGGGGCGATCGGCGGAGTCGTCGTAATAACTCAAACCCATCCATCACGGGCATCACCAGATCAGTAATGATCAGATCAGGCCGGAAATGGGCTGCCCTATCCAGGGCTTCTTCTCCCTGAGTAGCTTCGGCCAGATCAAACCCAAGATCTCCCAGCAGCTTCACCAGCACCGAGCGATTCTCCCATTTGTCATCGACAATCAGAATTTTGCGGCGATCGCCCTCATAACCCACAATGTTCTGGGGAGGTTGCATCAGGCTATCGTCCAGCCATTCCGATGCAGTTGGCAGTTGTAATTCCATCCAGAAGGTACTGCCCTGGCCCAGGTCACTTTCCAGATGAATCGTGCTTCCCATGAGCTGCACCATCTTTTGACTGATGGCCAATCCCAGCCCCGTTCCTTCCACTTTCCAGGGATGGTTTCCCACCTGTTCGAAGGGTAAAAAGATGGTTTCAATCTGGTCAGCACTCATCCCCACCCCCGTATCGGAAATTTGAAACCGCAGATTGTAAATGGGATGGTGACTGACCCTTGACGCTTCCACCTTAAACGTAACCCCTCCCGTTTCCGTAAACTTGATCGCGTTCCCCAACAGATTCAGCAGCACCTGTCGCAACCGTCGCTCATCCCCATGAACCGCTGTGGGTAGGGCCAGAGGTTGATAGGTAAAGGTAATTCCCTTCTGTTCCGCCCGAATGGCACACATCTCAACCACTCCCTGCAGAAACCCAGGCAAATAGAAATCCTGGGTCTGGAGCTCCATCCGCTGGGCCTCAATTTTAGACAGATCGAGAATATCAGCAATCAAATTCAGGAGGTGATAGGAACATTGCTGGATGACATGAATTCCGTCCCGTTGCCGATCGGTCAGTGCCTGGTCCTGCTGCAGAATCTGGACATACCCCAGAATCCCATTCAGGGGTGTCCGGAGTTCATGGCTCATGTTGGCCAGAAACTCACTCTTCGCTTTGTTGGCCATGTCGGCATCCTGCTTGGCTCGTTGCAGCACCATTTCAACTTGGGTTCTCTGATGTAAGAGTTGGCTCACTTCCTGGATCAAGTGATTCATGGTGCCAGCCAGATGACCCACCTCATCCCGGGTGGTCACTGGGACTTCAAGATTAAAGTTGCGCTCCTGCTGCACCCGTTCCGCTACCTGGGTAGCTACCTGCAGTGGTTGGGCGATCGTGCGACTAATCAGAATCCCCAGCATCAAGGCGATCGCCAGAGACAAGCCCATACTGAGCCAGGTCAACTGAGCCTGCAAGGCCATGGCCCGATTCTGGGCTGAAACTGCCTGAGCTTCTTGCTGCCGCATAAAGGCAACAAAACCATCCAGGTCATCGACCAACTGATTCAAGGCATCGGCAGATCGGGCCGCATCCCCATGGGTACTAGCAGGCAGCGGTGATCGCTGTGCTGGCTTCCCAGGAGCCGTCTCCTTTGCCATCTGCTGCACTTGCAAAGTATGGGTCTTCAGGGTCTGCCCATATTTTTGCAGCAGGGGATTTAAGGTCGGGACAGACGTTGCCCCCAAAGCATTGGACTGCAGTTGCAGATAAATCTCGCGAGTTGTGGCAAGATGTCGGAGCAGAGTCTCCCACTCCTGGGGACTGACCGATCCCACCGCCATCGCTTCTTCCAGTTCATGGAGGTGAACATGGGTCCGCAGGAGCGACTTTTGCAGATCGCTCAAGTCTTCCTGAATTGCCGCCACTGCTATCAACTGTTGCTTTGCCTGCTGGGTATAGTGATCGCCCACCGCCCCTCCCCAGGCAATCCCACTACAGGCAATCGTGAGAACCAAACCATAGCCTGACAGAATTTTGCAACGAATGTTTAAACAGTTCAATAAACGTGCCGATCGGGGCAAGGAGCGTTGCTGAAGCTCCTGTTCCCTGGAGGAGTCCGACATAATACACCACCCTGATAAGCACGTAGAAAGCTAAGTCTAAGAAAGGCACCCATTCCCAACTATCCTATCCATAGTTAATATGCCCCTGAAACCAGCCAGATCAACGCTTAGCCTGCTTAATTAAAGAAAAACTTGGGATCAGCAATTGGGAGAATACTGAAAATCAGTTATTGAGGTTTCCGTATTTCTCAGGTCATCTACTCCGTAAAATCACAGCCTCTCAGGGGTACAGAAAAAAAGTCGAGGACTTCCTGCCTAAAAATGAGCATGCGGACCTCGGAAGAGAATGATATCGTAAAGATATATAAATACTTTTTAAGATGTAGCAATGGATCATCGCCTCCTCTACGTTCGTCTCCCTTGCAATCCGATTTTCCCGATCGGAGTGGTGTATCTGGCTGACCATGTCCACAAGATCTTTCCTGCCATTGAGCAACGGATTTTTGACCTGGGAACTGTGCCTCCCCTGGACTATGCTCTGGGGTTGGATACCTGTGTAGATGAGTTTCAGCCTACTGTCCTAGTATTCTCATGGCGAGATATTCAGATTTATGCACCAGTCGGTGGGCGTGGGGGCAATCCCTTGCAGTATGCCTTTGAGTTCTATTATGCCCCCAATCCCCTGATCAGACTGCGGGCAGCGCTGGGGGGACTACGGGTCACCACAGCCTATTACACAGAACTCTGGCGCAACCTGGGCCTGATCAAACGGGCGACCCGACGGGCTGAACGGTACTGTCCCACCGTGCAGACTGTGGTTGGAGGGGGTGCAGTCAGCGTTTTTTACGAACAGTTGGGCCAAAAGTTACGCCCCGGAACGATCGTCTCCGTTGGAGAAGGGGAATCTCTCCTGGAAAAACTTCTGCGGGGCCAGGATTTTCGGGATGAACGTTGCTATGTCGTTGGAGAGACAAAACCCCGTCAACGCCTGATTCACGAAGCTCCGACTCCGATCGAAAAAACAGCCTGTAACTACGACTATATTGAGCACATCTGGCCTGAGTTTAGCTATTATCTCCAGGATCAGGATTTTTACGTCGGTGTGCAGACGAAGCGTGGATGTCCCCATAACTGTTGCTACTGTGTTTACACCGTCATTGAAGGTAAACAGGTGCGGATTAACCCGGCAGAGGAAGTGGTCGCAGAAATGCGCCAGCTTTACGATCGGGGGGTGCGCAATTTCTGGTTTACAGATGCTCAGTTTATTCCAGCCCGCAAGTTCATTGATGATACGGTCGAACTCCTGCAGAAAATTCTCGATGCAGGGATGCAGGATATTCACTGGGCTGCCTATATTCGGGCCGATAACCTGACGCCACAACTCTGTGAGCTGATGGTCAAGACGGGCATGAATTACTTTGAGATTGGGATTACCAGTGGCTCTCAAGAACTGGTGCGGAAAATGCGGATGGGCTACAACCTGCGCACGGTACTCCAGAACTGTCGCGATCTAAAGGCGGCTGGTTTTAACGACCTGGTCTCAGTCAACTACTCGTTCAATGTGATTGATGAACGTCCGGAAACCATTCGCCAGACGATCTCCTATCATCGGGAGCTAGAGACAATCTTTGGAGCCGATAAGGTGGAACCAGCAATTTTCTTTATCGGCCTGCAACCCCATACCCACCTGGAAACCTATGCTTTTGAGCAAGGCATTCTTCGTCCCGGCTATGACCCGATGAGTCTCATGCCTTGGACGGCCAAAAAGCTACTCTGGAACCCGGAACCGCTGGGCTCCTTTTTTGGGGAGGTCTGTCTCCAGGCCTGGCGGCAGAATCCGAATGATTTTGGGCGGGAAGTGATGGCGATTTTGGAACAACGCCTGGGCCGAGCCGATCTAGAATCCGCCCTGATCGCGCCCATTCTGTCCGAACCACCCCAGCCTGCGACCCTGGTTGCCTCTTAGAGCTTGCTGCCTCTATTACCTCACTGCCCCTATCCATTCTGAAGTTTAAAATTCCTCAAGTCCTTTTAGTCGTCCACCCCCATGTTAGAAGGCTCGATTCTTCACAAGCTCAAGGCATCCCACCATTCCGGCCAGGTTGGCAAACGCTCTCTCAACTTCGGGGTTTACTATAAAAACACACTGGTTGCCCTCTGCCATGCCCTAGAAGATCGCATCCTCAGCACCGAGGAGCCGCCCCTGGTGATTGCTGCTTTTCAGATGGGCAAATGGTACCTGCAGGAGGCCGATCGCTACGCCAGAATGGCTGAAAAATCTCGCCAGATTGTGATTATGGCCGCCCCAGATACGGGTCTTACGGAGCACCCCACCAGCCAGCAAGAGAACGTGGCCTTAGTCAGCCTAGACCCCACCGATCCAGTCGCCCAGGAATGGCATCTGATGATTCTGGCCCCCACCTACACCGCTATGGTACTGTGCCAGGAGTTATCGGCTGCCGACTATGCAGTGGTTGGACAACCAACCCAAGATCTAGAACGCAAGTTTTATGGCTTCTGGACTTTTGAACCCGGGCTCGTGGTGGAAACGATTAATCTGACGATCGAGCATATTGGACAATACAATCCCCAACTCCAGGCAAGTTTACAGGCTCAGGTCCAAGAGATTGTCACGACAAGCCCCAGCAATTCTCCCCAGGATTTGTGCCATACCGTGTCCCACGTGGTGGACTATCTGCAGGAAGCTGACTCGTTTGAAAGCCACTCTTACATTCAGTGGGCCTCCAGTTCGAATCGGTTGCACCATAACCTACTCTCGAACGAGCTCCAGGCTTTCCTCAGGGTAGCCCAACTGATTGATCAGGCCGATGTGAGCAATCCCCTGGCTGCAGCGGAAGTGGCAACCCTGGCTGAAAGTCTGGGCCAGCTTCTAGATTTGCCCGCCTGGCAGGTGCACCGCCTGCGCCTGGCTGGCCTGTTGCACCGTCTGGCCCATTTGCAAAGCCAGGACAGTTATCTCACCCCCAGCACCGCTCCCCCCCAAGAAGCCCCCAGTTGCCCCCTCACCTGCAACCTGGTATCTGGCACTCAGGTGTTACGCACCATGCCCAGATTACGTGCGATCGCAACCATCATCACCCATCAGACAGAATGGTGGAACGGTCAGGGTCAACCTGCAGGGCTGGCTGGCGATGATATTCCGCTGGAGTCGAGGATTTTGGGATTGCTGGCTGCGTTTCAGCAACGGCTGAATCATCTGCGCATCACCCAGCCCGATTCAGACCCCCTTCAACTCCTGGATGTGGCCTTAACGTCCTGTCAGGCAGAGCAGGGCGATCGTTGGGACCCGAAACTGGTGGATATTCTCACCTTACTGGTGGATGGCCTGCGGCAGGGGCTTAACCTGCCGATCCATATTCCGAAAATTGCTGCTGGCATCTGGTTGCTGGATTCTGAATCAGAGCCCCAGATCTCACATTCAATAACGTAGTGAACCAGATTGTAACTGAGATCATTCTATGGATATTCAAGCCCTCCGAACTGGTAAATTGAAGCATCTCGCTGGTGCCAATCTAGAAGATGAAGATCTGACTGGTTTGAACTTGAGCGGGGTCAACTTTGTTGGAGCCCATCTGGTTGGGGCTGATCTAACTGCAGCTCAACTGATGGGAGCCCGATTGGACGGAGCCAACCTGATGGGATGTCAGCTCACCCGGACAGATTTCCGAGCTAGCTTACCGGGTGCAAACCTGATGCAGGCCGACCTGACAGAAGCAGATCTGCGGGGCTGCAACTTGCGGGGTGCAAACCTGATGCAGGCCAAACTCGCCCAGGCCAGCCTGATCGGTGCTCTGCTCAGTGGTGCTAATCTGACTGGAGCCAATCTGCAGGGGGCTGATCTGCGCGGTGCGGATTTACGCGGTTGTAACTTAAGCCAGGCCAACCTGGTCGGCACAAATCTTGGTGAGGCCAATCTGCAAGGGGCAGTTCTGAGTCAGGCAAATTTGGAAGAAGCTGACTTGCGGGGTGCAAACTTGGCTGGGGCCAACCTAACTGGAGCCAACCTTTTATGCTCTGAATTAGAAGACACGAAGATGGAAGGGGTGAATTTAACCGGAACCTGCCTTAGCGGAGCCTACCTGTGATGTAGCCGATAGGGGAGTTACCTGTGGCGTGGCCGGTAGAGGGGTTGGATCCAACCCCTCTACCGGCCACAGGAATATTTCACACTAGATTACAGCAGGCCCCAAAAATGCAGGATGCCCTGACCGGAGACCAGTTCAATAATCAGCGCAGCAGCAAAACCCAGCATAGCCAGACGACCATTCCAGTTTTCAGCACCTGCCGTGAAACCCCAGCTCCAACCGTTACGATTTTGGTTTTCCATGGTAAGGACTCCTTAAAAGACATTTGCCAGACTTATCATTAAGTCTTATTTACTAATGTAAACAAAGTTTACAAAGTTTGCAACATTCTTGGGCCAATTTCTGTCAGGATTTGCCAATATCTCCAGCCAACTGCACAGCCGCCCATTGGCGCAAAGCTTCAATAATCTGGACATTGGCTTTGGGGAAAGGATACTGGTCGATCGTCTCCAGGGTGACCCAACGGACTTCCTCGCATTCCAGGGGCTGCGGCTCACCCCCGAGATACTGACAGTGATACACCTGCAGTGTCACCCGAAAGTGGGTATAGGCATGATTGACCGTAATCAGGTGCTCTCCCACAGCAATCTCCAGCCCCAGTTCCTCCCGGATTTCTCGCTGGATACAGTCCACGATCGTCTCTTCCGGCTCCACCTTACCGCCAGGGAACTCCCACAGCCCTCCCAGCAAACCCTCCTGCCGTCGGCGATCGATCAACACCTGACCCTGATCATTCCAGATCACAGCCACACCAATCTGTTTGTGAGGCAATGGTGCACGGGTTTCAGTCATGGGGAATTCTGCCTGTAAATTGAGTTGATGGGCCTGGCAATGGCTGTTCCAGGGGCATTGGAGGCAGGTGGGTGCGCGCGGGGTACAGACCGTTGCTCCCAAATCCATCAGGGCTTGATTATAGTCCCGAGGTCGATGCGGATCAAGCAGGGCCTCGGACAACTGCCACAACTGGCGGGACGCTTTCGCCGGGGGAACCTCTAAAGCCACGAGGCGGGCCAGCACTCGCTTCACATTACCATCCAGAATCGCCAGAGGTTGATTGAAGGCCAGACTCAAAATCCCCCCTGCTGTCGTCCGGCCCACTCCCGGCAAAGCCAGCACAGAATCCAGGTCGGCAGGAAATTGTCCGCCATGGTTCTGCACGATCGCCTGAGCCGCCCGATGCAAATTACGAGCCCGAGCATAGTAGCCCAGCCCCTGCCAGATCTTGAGCACCTGTTGCTGATCCGCAGTCGCCAGATGGCCCAGGGTCGGAAAGTGAGTCAACCAACGTTCATAGTAGGGGATCACAGTCTGGACCTGGGTTTGCTGCAACATCACCTCCGAGATCCAGATCGCATAAACATCCTGACTCCGCCGCCAGGGCAAATCCCGCCCCTGCTGCTCATACCACTGGAGCAGTAATTGCCGCAATGCCACGACTACCGCAGTTTTCATTCGGGGTAACCACTGCTCATGTCTCGATTGTACGGCTCCCCTTCACCCTCCTCCAGAGGACCCCGCATCAAAACTGCGGGTCACCGGATTCCATCAAGATACCAACTGCCAGACACCAGACACCAAACAGGGGTGAACATAGTTCACCCCTGCAGAAAAAATCTAACCTTCAGGCCCAATAGGCCGGGTCTTTAATGGTCGGCGCTTCCAAAATCAGCCACTTGAAAAGACTTCTCAAAGTTCAGTCGCTGTTCTGCATTCCGCAGGAAGTATCCGCTCATCATGGCAGAAGCAAGTAATCGACCCAGATGCTCACGATTGGTTGTGATCGTCACATCAAAATTGTCCGGAGGCAGGGCTCCCAACAACCCCATAATATTCCGCTCCATCACCTGAAAGACTTCCGTAGAAGCCGGCTTAGAGAGATGGGCAACAGTCTCTGGACTCAGGGACTGGACATACTGCCATAAGATACCTCCATGGTCAGGCGTGTTTGCAGATGAAGTTGGAATTTGGTTCTCGAAGTTGCTCACCTTGTACCTCCTCAGTTGAGCCGTCCCCATGGGATAGGGATGATATTTGAATCGCTATGTATTTCTACACACCAATGTATCAAGTCAGCTCCGGCAAATCAGTAGGTAGAACCGAACCAGAACTGGAGTAGTTTCTAACCTAACTCGCCAGGTATTCCCGCATGTCAGCCTTGCGCTTACGCAGCTTGGTCAACGCTTCTCGCTCAATCTGACGAACTCGTTCCCGGCTAATATTCAGTCGATCGCCGATCTTAGCCAGGGTCAGGGCCTTGCCATCCTCCAGCCCGAAGCGCAGAGCCAGCACTTCCCGCTGTTGTGGCGTCAGGTCAGCCATCAGCCGCTCCAGATCAGTGCGCAGGGACGCATGGGAGACAAATTCTTCTGGGGAAATGCCCGTATCTTCCAGCAAATCTCCCAGCTCAGTATCCTGGTTATCTCCAACCCTCAGATCAAGGGAAAGGGGCAGACGCGCCCGCTCCAGGTACTCCCGCACCTGCTTGGGGGTTAGCTCCAGCTCAGCCGCCAGTTCCGATGCTGTTGCCGCTCGACCCAGGCGCTGAGCCAGGTGTCGCTGAGCCTTCTTGATTTTGTTGAGCTTTTCTGTGATGTGAATCGGCAGCCGGATGGTGCGGCCCTTTTCCGCGATGGCGCGGGTAATGGCCTGACGAATCCACCAGTAGGCATAGGTCGAGAACCGATAACCCTTGGTGGGATCAAATTTCTCCACCCCGCGTTGCATCCCAATGGTACCTTCCTGAATCAGGTCCAGCAGGTCCACATTACGCTTGATGTACTTCTTCGCGACAGACACCACCAGACGCAGGTTGGCTTCTACCATCTTTTGCTTGGCTCGTTCGCCATCCGCGATCGCGCGCTCCAGCTCTGCTTCGGACAAACCAGAAGCTTGGGCCCACTCAGCCAGGGTCGGCGCTTGCCCCAACTGATCAAAGAGCTTCTCTCTCACGTCATCAAGCAGAGCCTGACGTTGAACTTGTTTGCCGTAAACAACTTCCTGCTCATGGGTGAGCAAAGGCACACGGCCAATTTCCTTAAGATAGGTACGGACCGGATCGGTCGAGTTCTGGGCTACTTTCATAGAATTCGAACCTGGAGCAACAAAGCGAAAAGAATTAAAAGCGAGGACAAGGACGCATCCTAGCCCGTTAACAGGGAGCCTGGGGATCGCTGACTCTGAAACCGTTATCGAAACTGTCGAACCGTGAAACTAGATGGAATCTAACTCTAAAGCCCAAACAGACAAGCCAGCCAAACTAAGGTGTGAATGAGAAAAAGGGTTTTGTATGAAGAAGCCAGAAGGTGACTCAAAGCAATGGGGCGAAACTAATGATTATAGTGAGGAAGAGAGGATCATCGACTATTCCATAATCATTAATTTTAATCTTATTTGTTAACAATCGTAACATTCCTGAGAGGTTTTGTATACCTTTCAGGGTCAGCCGCTAAGAGTTCTTAGAAACCTCCCAGGGTTGGCTCTATTGTTAGACTACCCATTAATCCAGCTCCCATTTGCATCATTGAAAACAAAATAAATTATCCTGCTTAAGGCAAGATGAGAAGCGGCAATCAGCCCGCTAAGCCTGGATTAAGCTCACCCCGCTGGAGAGGGATCTAAATATCCCCAGCCAGATGCTCCTGCAAAGACTTAACAGCCAGGGGTTGAGATTGCAGGCTGCGGATAGCTGCTGCCGTCGCTTTGGCCCCTGCGATCGTGGTAATAATGGGGATTTTGTAGGCCAGTGCTGTCCGCCGAATCAGTCGTGCATCGGTATGGGCCTCTTCTCCGGATGGGGTATTAATGATCAATTGCACTTTCTCATTTTTTACCCAATCCAGAACATGAGGACGCCCCTCATGCAATTTAAGCACCAGTTCTACATCCAAATGATGGTCCCGCAGCACTTTGCGGGTGCCATCCGTCGCAATCACATGGAAGCCCAGGTCAATCAGATCCCGAATCACCGGCACCACAGCCTGCTTTTCCCGATCGCTCATGGAGACAAAGACAGTGCCAGATAAGGGAATTCGCTGACTGGCAGCTAGTTCCGCCTTAGCAAAGGCTTTTCCAAAGTCCGTATCGATCCCCATCACCTCTCCAGTAGAGCGCATTTCCGGTCCCAGGATCGGGTCCGTCCCCGGAAATTTCTCAAACGGCAGGACGGCTTCCTTCACCGAGATATATTTGGGAACTTTCTCCTCCGTCAGCCCGAGTGCTTCCAGGCTCTGCCCCGACATAATTCGGGCAGCCAGTTTAGCCAGGGGCACTCCGATCGCCTTGGAGACAAAAGGAACCGTCCGGGAAGCGCGAGGATTCGCCTCCAGAATATAGACCTGCTCTCCCTGGACGGCAAACTGAATATTCATCAGACCCACCACTTTCAGGGACTCAGCCAGCCGAATCGTCCAGGTGCGAATTGTATCCAGCACAGCCCCTGAGAGGGTAACCGTGGGCAGAGAGCAGGCCGAATCCCCAGAATGGATCCCCGCCTGTTCAATGTGCTCCATAATGCCCCCAATCACGACACGACCCGTTTGATCCGCGATCGCATCCACGTCCACCTCAACGGCATTTTCCAGGAACTTGTCAATCAGAATTGGGTGATCCGGCTCCACCTGAACCGCAAAGGTCATATACCGTTCCAGGTCCATGTCGGAGTAAACAATCTCCATCGCCCGCCCGCCCAGCACATAACTGGGCCGAACCACCACAGGATAGGTCACCTTCTGGGCGATGGCCAGAGCTTCTTCGTAGCTCCGGGCCAGCCCATTGGGAGGTTGGGCAATCTCCAGTTGGCGGAGCACTCGCTCAAATCGCTCCCGGTCTTCAGCCGTATCAATTGAATCAGGGGATGTACCCCAGATCTGGGTGTTGTGGGCCGAGCTTTGGCCACTGAGGAGAAAGTTCTGCAGAGGCAGAGCCAGCTTCAGAGGCGTCTGCCCGCCAAACTGGATGATAATCCCCTCCGGATTTTCTGCTTCAATGATGTTCAACACATCTTCTTTGGTCAGGGGTTCAAAGTACAGCCGATCGCTGGTGTCATAATCCGTCGAAACCGTTTCCGGATTTGAATTGACCATAATCGTCTCAAACCCATCCTGTCGCAAAGCAAACGAAGCATGGCAACAGCAATAATCAAACTCAATCCCCTGGCCAATCCGATTAGGACCACCGCCCAAAATCATCACCTTGCGCCGGTCTGACGGCAATACTTCCGATTCCTCCTCGTAGGTCGAGTAGTAGTAGGGGGTCAGGGCCTCAAACTCAGCCGCACAGGTATCTACCGTTTTGTAAACGGGCAATACCCCCAGACTCTTCCGATAAGCCCGCACCTCATCCTCAGTCATTTTCGTAGCGAAGGCGATCTGCCGATCGCTGAACCCCTGCCGCTTCACCGCAAGCATAAGTTCCTGATTCAGGCTCTGGAGGGGCGATCGCTTCAACAGCCGTTCCGTTTCCAGCAGTTCCTGAAACTTGACCAGAAACCAGGGATCGATCCCTGTTAGCTCATAAATATCCTCCACAGCCATGCCCAATTGCAGGGCATGGCGAACCGTGAAAATCCGCTCCGGGTTAGGAGTCCGCAAACCAGCCTGCACCTGCTCCAGACTGGGCAATTTTTCCTGTCGATCGCAGCCCCAGCCCGCCCGCCCCGTTTCCAGAGACCGGAGCGCCTTCTGGAAAGATTCCTGGAAGGTGCGCCCGATCGCCATGGCTTCCCCCACCGACTTCATCTGGGTCGTCAGGGTCGGCACCGAACCAGGGAATTTCTCAAAGGCAAAGCGGGGAATCTTGGTGACCACGTAATCGATCGTGGGTTCAAAGGATGCCGGTGTCTTTTTGGTAATGTCGTTGGGAATCTCATTCAGGGTATAGCCGACGGCTAACTTGGCCGCAAACTTGGCGATCGGGAATCCGGTGGCCTTAGAAGCTAACGCCGAGCTGCGGGACACTCGCGGATTCATTTCGATCACGATCATGTCCCCATTCAGGGGATTCACCGCGAACTGAATATTAGAGCCGCCCGTTTCAACCCCAATTTCCCGAATGATTTTGATCGACGCATCCCGTAGCCGTTGGTATTCTTTATCGGTCAGGGTCTGGGCTGGAGCCACCGTGATCGAGTCCCCCGTGTGGATCCCCATGGGATCAATATTTTCGATCGAGCAGATAATCACCACGTTATCCGCCAGATCTCGCATCACCTCCAGCTCGTACTCTTTCCAGCCTAGAAGCGACTGCTCGACCAGAATCTGAGACACTGGACTGGCATCCAGACCCGACTGGGAGATTTCTTCAAACTCCTCCTGGTTGTAGGCAATGCCCCCACCCGTGCCCCCCAGGGTGTATGCGGGACGGATAATCAGGGGATAGGTGCCAATCCGGTGGGCAATTTCCTTCGCTTCAGCCATGGTATTGGCCAAACCGGATGGGCAGACCGCCACACCAATTCGCTCCATGGCTTCCTTAAACAGCTTCCGGTCCTCAGCCATTTCGATCGCAGGCAGCTTGGCCCCAATTAGCTCCACCCCATACTTCTCCAGGATGCCCTGTTTTGCCAGAGCCACCGACAGGTTCAGAGCGGTCTGCCCTCCCATCGTAGGGAGCAGCGCATCGGGACGCTCCTTCTCAATAATTTTCTCCAGCAATGCTGGCGTCAGCGGCTCGATATAGGTCCGGTCTGCGGTTTCGGGATCCGTCATGATTGTGGCCGGATTCGAGTTAACCAGAACAACTTCATAGCCTTCATCCCGCAACGCTTTGCAGGCTTGGGTACCGGAGTAGTCAAACTCACAGGCCTGACCGATCACGATCGGTCCGGAACCAATCAGCAGAATTTTATGCAGGTCGGTGCGGCGGGGCATAGGCTGGGAAAAGTCACAACGTTTAAATCCAGACCATTGTAAAGGCTTTCTTCACTTTGCGTCGTTCGTTGCATTCTTTTTCTAAGGATTTGATGACGATCGCACAGTATGACTGCCAGGTCTCGAATAATCCTCCCGAGAACATATTGAGACTTTATCTCAATAAGCTTGACGTTTATTCCCAATCGTTTTACTGTCATATTCATACAGGAATCTTTGTCTGAGACTTATTTTTATCAGGCCAAAGGTTTTTATCCCCATTAAATGGGATCTTATTGGGGTCATTTCTTATGACCTAGTGAGAATTTTTCTGTTTTTAAACTGCCTGCCCCCCAAGGGTTTGGGCAAAGCTGTGCCCCCATTCAAAACGGCGGGACCCGATCGAGCTGAGTATTGTTTATAAGGGAGCTAGAAATTATGACCATTTCCAGACGGGTATTTTTAGGGGGGAGTACGGCGATTGCCACCGTGGCCGCCAGCCAGCTTGCCAGAATGGGGAGTAGCGTGGCCCAGAGCGATCGGGTTCTGAATTTATATTCAGCCCGTCATTACGATACCGACAGTGCCCTCTATGAAGGCTTTACCCAAAAAACGGGCATTAAGGTCAACCTGATTGAGGCCGATGCAGCCAAACTGATTGAGCGGATTAAGAGCGAGAGTGCCGCCAGTCCGGCGGATGTGTTGATTACCGTTGATGCCGGGAATCTCTGGCGCGCCAGAGAAGCCGGAATTCTGCAACCTGTGCGCTCTCGCCTCTTACAGACCTCGATCCCCGTCAACCTGCGGGACCCCGGAGGATACTGGTTCGGCCTTTCACGACGAGCCAGGGTGATTGTCTACAACAAAGAAAAGGTGAAGCCCTCGGATCTGACCACTTATGAAGCCCTAGCCGATGGGAAATGGAAAGGCCGCATCCTGATCCGCTCCTCCAGTAATGTGTATAACCAGTCTCTGACAGGCTCCATTCTCCATGCCCATGGGGAGCAGAAAACAGAAGACTGGGCCAAGGGATTGGTCGCCAACTTTGCCCGCAATCCAGAAGGCAATGATACCGCCCAGATCAAAGCCGCAGCAGCAGGCGTGGGAGATATTGCGATCGCCAACACCTATTACATGGTTCGCCTGGCGAAATCCAGCAAACCAGAAGAAAAGGCCATCGCAGCGAAGCTGGGAGTATTCTTCCCCAATCAGCGCGATCGGGGTGCCCATGTCAACATTTGTGGTGGAGGCGTTGTCAAAACTGCCAGAAACCCAGAAGCCGCGCTCAAATTCCTGGAGTACCTGGTCAGTCGCGAGGCCCAGCAAATTTTCGCCAGCGGCAACAATGAGTATCCAGTCGTGAAAGGTGTCGCTCTGGACCCGGTACTGGCCAGTTTTGGCAGCTTCAAGTCCGATCTGATGGATGCGGCGGTGTTTGGCAAAAATAACGCGGCTGCCCTCAAGATCATGGATCGAGCCGGGTGGCGCTAGTGCCCCGTCAGGAAAATTTTGCGGGTCTTCGAGCCATCAAAATTTAACCCTAATCACTGATCTGGATTTGAACTACCCGTCAATTTATAATTGACCGACTGCCAGGGCCAACACAACCCATACTCATTACGACTATGATTAAAGCATCCCAAAGTTGTAATGGAGTATCTTCACGATGAGAGTTGCAGACATTCCCATGCATTTGATCCGCCGTCCGCTGATGCGTCAGAACGATCCGGCGAAGGTACAAGCTCTGATGGAGTCCATTCAGCAAGAGGGTTTACGGGAGCCGATTGACATCCTGGAAGTCGAGGGTCAGTACTATGGGTTTTCTGGCTGTCACCGGTTTGAAGCCTGCACCCGACTCGGCCATGAAACCATCCGCTGTCGGGTGAGACGAGCCCCAAAATCGGTGTTGAAAATGCATTTGGCGTAGTAGAGTCGTTGCATGCAACGACTCTACTACGCCAAATGCAGCAACCCCACCAAGCCCGATGACCCATCACCTCTCCCCCACCGATCGTCTGTCCTCCCTGATGCACCAAGCCGGAATTCCCAGCTTTGCTGCACTTGCTAGAACAGCCGGGGTCTCGGAATGGCAGGTGACCCAGCTCCGTCAGGGACGGATTCAACAAATGCGGGTCGATCGGCTCACCCGGCTGAGTCAGGCCCTGCAGATTTCTTTACCAGAACTACTGGACACCTTCAGTTCAACAGAAGCCCACCAACCAGATCCACAGCCAGATCCCCTGGAACAGTCTCTGGCCATGCTGCGGGAAGAATACCAGCGCCTGCAGAAACAACTGGAGGCGCAACAGCACACCCTCCTGGCCGAATTTCAGCAGGCCAGCCTGCAAACCCTAGAATCCTGGCTGATGCAGTGGCCCACTGCTGCCTATGCTGCCCAACAGAATCCCCAGGCCCCTGCCATCCGATTGCTACCCCTGGTCCGTCCGATCGAGCAGTTGCTGCAGCAGTGGGGGGTAGTCGCGATCGGGCCTGTAGGCAGTGAAGTCCCCTATGACCCCCAGTACCACCAGCTCATGGAAGGGACAGTCCAACCTGGAGCCAGGGTTCGGGTTCGTTACACGGGTTATTGCCAGGGAAAACGGTTGTTGTTTCGGGCCAAAGTCAGCCCCTTGTAGAGGCGGCAACAAGAAGGACAGATTCTATCAACCCCCATTAAGCAGTTGTTCAATCTCCTGCATGGCCGCGATCGCACCGTTGACGAAGGTGGGAACGGTATGAGGCCGTTCTCGCTGCAGCAGCTTCTCCACAGCCAGCACCACTCCCCGCGTATCCTGAACCGACATCACCGGCCAGTCCAGCGCAGATGACTGACTCTGGTAGCCCAGCCAGCGCTGGATGCGGGCACTTTGACGATCGTAGAGCCGCCAGAAAGGGCGCGCCACCAGAGGCACTCCCAGGGCCTGACATTCATAGAAGGTGTTATAACCGGCACTGCCAATCACCACATCTGCCACAATCATGGTTTCGATCGCTGGCCAGTGGGTCACCCAGAGTTCTAGCGGACAGTTATCGGGACAGGTCACCGACAGCAGCCGCACCACAAGATCCGGGCGATAGTCAGCCAGGGTTCTGGCAACTTCACCAAACCAGGGCAGTTCCTCCACCCGACCCGAAGCCAGCACGAGCACCACCTTCTTAGAAAGCGCTGCTGGCAATCGCAGGTGCGATCGGGCTGTGGCTTCGTCAGGTAACTCATGGGCATCCCGAATCAACCAGGGAAGGGTGTGATGAACCTGAGGCAGATCAGCCAGGGGCAAATTCTGATTGGGATCCGTCTGCTGAGCACCAAGGTTACACTCACCAGGCACCAGAATTCGATCGAACTGGGTCAGCACAAAAGCTCGCAGGTATTTCGACTCCACATATTTCGGACTGATATCCCGATGAATCAGAACCCGAGGAATCCCATGCTTCTGTCGCGGCATGCTGGCTAACTCACCCCCCAGCCCTCGGGGAAAGGTATCCACGACCAGGCAGCAATAATCCAGATCATGAATCAGCTGCTCCACCTGCCGACAGGTAGCCCGTAGCCCAGCCTTAGGAGGGATGATATGCAGGTGAGCTCCCTCTTCAGCAGGCAACCCTGCCGCATAGACACTGTTAGTCAGCACCTTCACCGAATACTGCCGTGCTACCACACGGGCCAGAGACAGGGCACGGGTTAGATGTCCCCAGCCGCCTCCCAATGCGTAGATTAGCCAGCAGCCCTGCTTCAACTTGCACCCATATCCTGCTCAAAATCCATATCGGCTTCATTGCCCAGCATAGCAGCGTCAGCCTCTGTGAAATCAACGTTGCCGGTGGTGGGGTCGTAGTCATACCGAGCGCGGTTGTCGTAGTATTCCCCTCCCCAGTAGCCATGGTAATAACCATAATGAGGATAGTAGACATGGTCATAGTAGTAAGGGTCATCATTCTGATAACCCCGACTACAGTTGGGGCAATCCACAGTCGTAGTCCGTCCACAGCGTTTCCTGATCAGGAAACCGACCATGCGATCGCACTCCCATCCAGCCTGAGCCCCCTGAGGAGCAGGTTGCAACTGAATCTGATAGGCTCCAATTTGCAGGTAGTCTTCCAATTCCAGCGTCCCTTCGATGGCCGGAGCACTGTTAATACTCAGTTCAGCAGCAGGCGTCTGGGCCGAAATGGTAAGTTGATCATGCTGGGACTCAATCAGGGCATGAAACCCAAGCACCTGGCTCCCTGCCAAAGTCAGCTTTGAAACTGGAGTTCCGGCGATGTCTGCGGGCATCCGATCAGGATCACTGCCGAGGGCAATCGGCGTCTGCAGCACCGATCGCCGTTCTTCACCTGTCTCCAGATTGGTCCAACACAACTGAATCAGCACAGGTTACTGGCCTCCTGAACGGTTGACGGCATAGGCCAGCGCTGCTTTCTGCTCCTGCTTCAAAACATCAAAACCAAAACAGGCCATGGCAATGGGTGCAAACTGAGACTTGGTAGACAAGACAGTTTTATCCGCCCGATCGCGGAGGGAAATTTTACCGTCCTTCACTTTGACCTTGTACAGGGATTGCTGAGCCGGTGTTTCCAGTTCAAACCCATAGTCACGGGCTTTAATCCGGTAAATCGGCTGATCTGCTCCATCTTCCAGCTTGTAATCCCCATCCTGCTGACGCCGCAACACATACAAAACTTTGGACTGGTCTGCACTTTTGACCTTCCAGGTCGCTTTTTCTGGAACGATGTACCCCAATTCCCGATCGGCCCCGTCTTTGATCTTGACTTTGCCAGCCCCATCCGTTTTAAACCGGGCCACCTCTTTGTCAGACGCATCAACCAGCTTTGCCCCATCGGGCCTGAGTTTTAGTTCAAAAGCTGCTTTGTCCTCCACCTTGAACTTCACCTGAGCCGGACTGGATTGGGGAGTTGGAGCCTGGGCAGTCTGGACCACCGGGGAATTGATGGGATTGGTCAGAGGTGCGGTGGTCTGAATACCAACACAACCCAGGAGGCTGGAGAGCAGGAGGGATAAACCCCCGATCGTCAGGATATAGGGGAGAGAGGACATGGCAGTCAGGCTTGTTTGGGTTTGGAGAGGACACGGGCCAGGTTGAGCACCTGATAGAGACTGAGGAACATCATCGTTACGGTTTTGTAGAGATTGTCCCTGGCAGGGGTCATATCTGGCGGTGCGGTTACCTGGAGCAACATCCCTTTATCCGTCAGCCTGACCCGCTTCAGTCGCACACCGGCTGGCAACTTGATCGCATTCTGCCAGGAGTCTTGCAGGACTTTCACTGCTCCGTATTTGCGCTGGGAATAGGTCAGGGTCACCGCAAGTTCCGTCCCCTTCGATTTCGTCTTGCTCTTGTACTTGTTCTTACCACTTCTACCCCGTTTCCAACCATAGGCCGTCTGACCCAGTTCAGTGGCTGTCATGCAAAAGCGCGTACCATCAGCAAAGCGTCCCCGTAATTTCAGCCAGGGGTCTTCAAATAAATCGACCTTCCACCCAGAGCGGTATCGATGGGCGACCGTCGTTGTTTTCTTACTTTTATCGGTCGGAGAACTGAGGATGAGTACCGTTTCGATCTCGCTACCCGTTTGCAAATCCCGGCCCAACATCTGGAGTAGCCGCTTGAGCAACTCGTAGCGGGCATTATCCACATTCAAACGACTATATTTCGCTGCCTGCACCCCACTGTAAATAGCCGCACTAACCGACAGGGGCAGGAGAATGAACCCAACACCAGTAGCCAGCAGAAAGCAGGACATGATAGCCACAACAACAGAGATGCCCAACAACCAGTTGAATTTTTTCTGCTGGACTTCTGCCACTTGATCGAGGGCTGCAATCTGCTGCAAATCCTGTAATATCGCGGCAATGGGGATGGCGGCTGTGTAAGTCAGGCTTTTAGAAAAGGTCGTGACATCAATAGCCATAGGCAAGCCCTGGACTCCGGACACATCCTTTATAGCCTTGAACCGCGCCCGTTTTTCTGGATAAATCTTAATTTTTTTAATGAATTTTCATAATTCTGCGGCATCTTCAGACCTGCTGGCCTACCTTTCCTTTGATACCGTACCGGCTCCCAAGGGCGCAGCCATCCATATCGGGGCTTTTGTGCAGTCCCTGGCTCAGGGCTTTGGATCGGTCCAACTGGTCACAGTCTCAGCAACCCCAGAGCGAACCACGGCAGAACCCTGGCCTCAGGTCAGTCAGACAGCCCTACCCGCGATCGGCAAAACCCTTATTGATCGGGTACTCCATTTTCGGCAGGAATTGGGCATCTGGCTCCAGGGCCGACGGTTTCAAGTGATTCATATCCGCTCCATCTATGAAGGGTTTCCGATCGTCCAGCACAAATCCCGTTGGTGCGATTTTCTGGTATTTGAGGTAAATGGACTGCCCTCGATCGAGTTGAAGTACCGCTATCCGGATGTGGTGGACGATCGAGAGCTGATGCAGAAACTGCTGGCTCAGGAACAGATCTGTCTGGAGGCTGCAGATCTGATTATTACCCCGAGTCGGGTGACTCGGGCCTATCTGGAGGGGCGGGGGGTGGCTCCGGGGAAAATTCGGGTCATCCCGAATGGGGTGGATCTGGAGATTTTCCAGTATCAGGCTCCTCTGATCAGCAGGAGTCTGGAGATGGACCTGATCTGCGCCTCTCAGATCCATGACTCTCAGATCCATGACTCTCAGATCCATGACTCTCAGATCCGCGATAAATCGCGGATTTACGGGGTTCTGTACTTTGGGACGCTGGCGGGCTGGCAGGGGGTGGGGCTGGCGGTGGAGGCCCTGGGGCTGTTCTGTCGGGACTTTCCGGGGGATCTGACGATCGTGGGGCCATCTCGCCCCTCCCAGGTGGCGGGCTTGCGACAACTGGCACAAAAATTAGATCTGACCGATCGGGTTCAGATTCTCGGTCCCATGACTCAGGCGGAACTGGTGGGCCAGATGCACCAGGCTGCTGCAATCGTGGCTCCTCTGACCGCGAACGATCGCAACCAGGGGCAGGGCTGCTGTCCGCTCAAAATTCTGGAGGCGATGGCGTCTGGCACACCGGTCATTGCCACGGATCTGCCAGTGGTGCGGGAGTTGGGCCGGGATGGGGAGCATTTTCTGCTGGTCAAACCGGGTTCTGCCAAGGGGATCAAGGATGCGATGGTGCAGCTCCAAACTGAACCAGACCTGGGCAGCAGACTCTCCCAGGCCGCCCGTCAGCGGATCGAACACCACTACACCTGGCAGCAGGCTGGGGCAGCCCTGATCAAAGCTTATGAAGGGCTGGGGATTAGGCGAGCGATCACGGACTGAAGCCGCTGTCGTTCCTGCTCTGGGGAAAATTCAGCCTGGATGCGGGCCTGGGCCGCCTGGCGGATGCGATCGCGGGTCGCTGCATCGAGGGCTAGAAACTCCAGGACGGCTTCTCCCAGATGGTGCAGTTGTGAGCGGGCCAGGAGAAACCCATTCTGGCCATGGTCGATGATTTCTGGAATGCCCCCGGCATCGCTGGCGATCACAGCACACCCACAGGCCATCGCCTCCAACAGGGCATTGGGCATGCCCTCCCAGAGAGAGGGTTGGAGATACAGATCACAGAGGCGCAGATGCTGGGCAACGGCTGCTGGTTCGGTCAAATGGCCCGTGACAATGATACGTTGGGCAGCCTCTGGATATTGGGCTGCGAAAGCCTGCAGGGCTCCGTCCTGACTGGGCCTGACTTCACCAATCAGCAATAGGCAGGCTGGACGATGTTGCTGCACCATCGCTAGCGCCCGCAGCAGAAACGCCTGCCCCTTCTTCTGCCGCAGTTCACCAGAAAAGCCGAGCACCACTTCATCCGGGGCAATCCCAAGGGCGGCCCGGTGGGAAGCAGTAGGGGAGTCAATTGCTTGAAACACATCCATATCCACGGCGTTCTGAATCACCAGCACATCCTGCCGCTGGGTCAGACAGCGGATTTTATGGGCCAGATCCTGGCTGACTGATGTCACCAGAGAGGCCCGCTCCAGGGTCCACTGTAGGCGGGCAAAATCCCCGGGCGGAAAGAGTCCCCGATCGAGATCATTCCCCCGCACACTGACCGTACTGGGTAGCCCCTTCAAAGTCCCAAACCAAACGGCTAGAAACCCGGCGGGAAAGAGGTAATGGCCCCAGACAGCATCGTACTGACGGGTCTGATGCAGCCAATCCAGTACATTCACGGTATGGGGCATAGACATATCCCAGTTACGGTAGAGTCCCACCCGGTAGATCTGGGGCAGCCAGGGCTGGGCCTCTGGATCTGGGGGGCGAACTTCCCCCGGTTGCAGGTAACGACTCCAGACCAGGACATCCACCTCCAGGCCCAACTGACAGAGCGCCTGGGTGATCCGATCGGCACTTACGGCTAATCCACCGATATCCGGGGGGAAGCGTTCCGCCAAGAAGAGGAGACGAGTCATGGTTATCGTTTTGACTCCACAATTTCTTTATAATCAGTGTTTATACTGGTATTGATTGTTTGAACTGGCGCTGCAGGCAGTTGGAATCAGGGTGATCCCTTTCCCTGAACAGCACCGTTCCAGGGGATGCATCTCCCATCAGACCTCGATCTTGAAACCCAAGCTCAAACCTGCAGGCGACATTGCTTGCAACCCTCCTATGTCAGGTGTGCGATTAATCACTGGTCACCCTACTCAAAATTACATTCCAGGGGGAGATGAGGAATTAAGCTGTGATTCATATCCATCAATTTTGCAGTGAATCGCGCGGATAAGGCTGCGGGTTGTCAATCCCAGAGCTAGTTTTACTATTCATGTCCCCTGACCACTCTGCTGGGCACCCATCTATAAAACAGGGGGCGATTAAAAGCAAAAATTATAAGGTTATGAAGATGCAACACTCCCTCGCTCAGATTGAATCTGGAGAGATCGATCAAAACCGATCGAAACAGCTTCAGAAACCTCAGGGGTCCATGCCCTTTAATCCCCTCAACTCCTTCAAACAGTTAACCCTATATCAAAAAACACTCCTGATTTTGAGTGTCACCTTGAGCGGCTTAGTGGGTGGGTTATACCTGGGCTCCCTCACCATCCTTTCAGAGAGCCTGAAGCAGGCCGAGCAACAAAGTGCCACCCAAACCATTCAGGGGGTTCTGAGTGTTTTGGGCCAGGATAAGAAAGCCTTTGCCGCCCGCTACAGCGACTGGTCTGCCTGGGATGACACCTATGCCTTTATCCAAAATCGGGACGAAAGTTACATCAAATCCAATTTAGTGCCCGGACAGTTTACGAATCTCAAAGTCAATCTGATTCTATTTATTGATACTAAAAATCGCATTGTTTTCGGCTCTGGGTTCGATCTAAAAAAAAAGCAACTATTACCCGTTCCACAAGGGTTGCAGCAACGACTTGTAGCCACGGACCCCCTGATCCAAGCATCCCAAACCAGGCAAGCGACGTTAACCGGAATTGTGGTGCTGCCGGAAGGCCCGATGTTGCTGACGGCCCAACCCATTCTCACGTCAGAAGGCAAAGGTCCGGTACGAGGAACCGCCATTTTTGGTCGCTATCTCGACTCTAAATCGATTACTGATTTATCCCAGGCAACCCAACTCTCCCTCTCGGCCTACCCTGCTAACCATCCCAACTTACCCCTCGACTTTCAAACCGTCCAACCTCGCCTCTCTCCCGAATCTCCGATCGCGATCGCACCCCTGAGTGAAAAGTCGTTGGGGGGATATGTGCTGTTGCCCGATATCTATCAACAGTCTGGCCTGCTGCTGAGGATTGAGATTCCCAGAACCATCTATCAACAGAGCCGTCGGAGCCAGCAGGAGTTAATCCTGACGATCGCGATCGTGGGGGTGGTCTTTGGAGGCGTGACGCTGCTGTTGCTGGAACGGCTAGTGCTGTCTCGGTTGGGTCGGCTCAGCCAGGGTGTGCGGAAGATCCGCGCCAGCCAGGATTTGTCCCTGCGCCTCTCCCTGCCCGGAAACGATGAGTTATCAGTTCTGGCCAGAGACATGAATGGCCTGTTAGAAAACCTGGATCTGTCTCAGAACGCATTGCAGAGAAACCTGACCCATCTGGCTGAAGTCAATCAGGATCTGCAAATGACCATGCAGTGCTTACAAAGGGAGATCAAAGAGCGGCAACAGGCCGAGAGCGCCTTACAACAGTCGGAACAACAGCTCGTTGCCAGGACAGCCCAACTGGAAGCCACTCTACAGGATCTGCAACAGGCCCAAATGCAACTGATTCAGAGTGAGAAAATGTCAGGACTAGGACAACTGGTGGCCGGGGTGGCCCATGAAATCAATAATCCTGTAAATTTTATTCGGGGCAACATCAGCTACGCCAATCGCTATCTGAAAGACCTGCTGGACCTGTTACACCTGTATCGATCCCAGCCTAGCCTCTCAACACCGGAAATTCAAGCCAGAGAAGAAGAAATTGATTTAGAGTTTCTGCTGGAAGACCTCTCCCGGTTATTCAGTTCCATGCAGGTGGGGGTGAATCGCATCAATGATATTGTTCGATCGCTCCGCACTTTTTCGCGTCTGGATGAAGCCGCCGTTAAAACGGTTGACCTACATGAGGGCATGGATTCGACCCTGATGATTCTACAACATCGGTTGAAGGCCAATGCTGATTCAGCCGCGATCAAGGTAGTCAAGGACTATGGCGATTTGCCTCCGATCGAATGCTATGCCGGTCAATTAAACCAGGTCTTCATGAACATCCTGGCCAATGCCATTGACGCCCTGGAAGAGCAGGAGCAACGGTTGCAGCAACAACCTATCCCCCTGCCCTTGACGGAGGACAACACCTGGAACAAGCAAATTCGCATTGGCACAGAATTAGCTGATTCAAGGACAGTCCGGATTCGGATTGCCGACAATGGCCCCGGTATGGACGAGACCGTTCGCCAGCGAATGTTCGATCCCTTCTTTACCACCAAGGCGATCGGCAAAGGCACCGGCATGGGGATGTCGATCAGCTACCAGGTGATTGTGGAGAAGCATCGCGGCAGACTACACTGCGCCTCTGTCCTGGGCCAGGGCACCGAGTTTATCATCGAGATTCCGATCGCTGTCACCTCCACCTGACTACACCCATCCCCTCCTGGGAGGGGATCGGGGATGAGTACCTGCTTATTCCCGATCGGATTTCAAAGAGAAGGGATCGAGCCAACCCAGAAGCGTGCGTTTCAGGTGGTTCAAATCCCGGTACACCTCCTGGCGCACCCACTGCCCGATCGCATCCAGAGGGGTGAAACTGGCTCCGGGCTGCCACTTCAGATCCTGACCCAGGGGTGTGAGATGGTTACCCCGCAATTTCTGTAGGGTCACCATGCCAGGGAAGCGATCGCTCAGCAGTCCTAACAGCCCCGCAGACTGGTCGATCGTGTCATCCGTGAACTGAACGAGCAGGTTCCGCTGCACCCGATAGCCCTGGGAAATCAGCACATTGGTCTCCAGGGGCGAGGGGGTAAACTCCACAGACATAGGCCCGGACCACTGGGACCAAGTGGTAGAAAATTGCTCCAGCAGGGGAATGGCCTCTCTGGCGGCAGCGTTATTGTAGGACAGAAGCATATTGCCAGCCCGCTCCACAGCAAACAGACTTCCGATCAGCAGGTGTAACTTACAGCCCATACTGTGACCCAGGCCATAGATCGGCAGGTAGCGTTGCGCCAACAGATCCCGGTCTTGCAACCGCACCAAAGCCCGCTCGAACTGGAGCAGCACCTCCTGGGCGATCGCCCGATGGTCGAAGGTATTGACAAATGGCGTGGCCACAATCACATAGCCCTGCTGGGCCAGATGCTCCAGCAGTAGCCGATAGGTCACCTGGGGTGCTCTGGCTACAAAAGCACCCCCTAGAAAGTGAACGATCGCCGTCTGGCGTCTGGGAACTAAGACCCAATTACCGGCAATTTCCTGCCAATCCATAAATAATGACAAATTCCTAAATCCCAAAAATCGTTTGAATCCGCCGTCGAATCCAGGAAAAGGGCGTTTCACCCATCTGTTGCAACATCCCTTCATCCAGTAAACCGAGATCCTGTAACACTTGCTGCCGTTCTGCCAGTTTGTGGGCGATTTGCTCGGCCAGATCCCGATGCTGACCCAGCAGCTTCTGCAAATCCCCCCGATCGACCACAAATAAAATGGTATCTTCCATTGCCCGGACTGTGGCCGAGCGGGGAGTTCCTGTTAACAGGGCAATTTCTCCAAAAAACTCCCCTGTATGCAAGGTCGCAATATATTTGCTGATGCGCTGAGAAAGCACTTCCACAGAACCGGACAGAATGATATAGAAAGATTCACCCGGATCATTCTCCTGGCAAATCACCTGGCCTTTGGAGTAGAACTCCCGATAGCCGTGTTCCACCAGAATCCGCAATTCGGCATCGCTGCACTGCTCAAAGTAGGTGATCCGCCGCAACAACACCCGCAAAGTCCAGCCATGGGTGGACTGGGTGGTTAGTTTCAATGTGTCGAGGGAAATCCCCTCGCTCGCTAGCCCAGTTGTCGCTGATTCTGGCTCCTGGTGGGTATGCAGCATGGTCCCCAACTCCCGCAAATTGCGAATCCGCATATCCATCTGGGGCACCGGAATTTCGATGTGGCGTTTGCGAAATTCCTGCTCAATCAGAAAGTTGAGTGAACTCTTGACGTTGAAGGTTTCCGGCGGATCGCCAATCCACACGAGTAACTCAAACTTGAGGGCACTATCGCCAAAACCCGCCAACCAGACCTTGGGGGAAGGATGGGAGAGAACCTGGGATTCTTTGCGGGCTGCTGCCAGCAGAGCTTCTGTCACCGCCACTGGATCAGACTCATAGGCCACACCGACTGGAATATGGAGGCGATACTTCCGATCCTGGTAGCTCCAGTTCACCACCTGGTTCTCGATGAAGTAATTGTTGGGAACGATGACATACACATTGTCCAAGGTCCGAATCGTGGTCGATCGGATGGAAATTTTCTCTACTGTCCCTAGCAATTTCTCAACTTCGATAAAGTCGCCCACCTTAATCGGTCGCTCGAACAGGAGAGTAATGCCGCTAATGAAGTTACTGGCCAGACTCTGGAGCCCAAACCCAATCCCAATCCCCAGGACACCGGCCAGAACCGCCAGGGAACTCAGATTGAAGCCCAGGGACTGCAGCACAATCACTAATCCCAGGGCGATCAGGCCATAGCTGACCCCCGTAGAGATAGCTTCTCGGGTCCCTCGATCAAGACCCAGTCGCGTCAGCAGGGTGAGGTTGATCCAATGGCTGAGCACACGGGCCAGGGTAAAAACCCCGATCGCCAGGGGAATCAAGATCAGGATGGAAGTCAGTGAGACTGGCTTCCCCCCCAACTCGAATAAGGGCATGGCCAGTACTTGAGCCAGCGTCATGCCCACCTGTTGCAAAAATTCAATCAGCCACATCATGGCCTATTCCAATACCCGTTTAAATTATGACTACGGCACATCTTGCTTGCCCAAGCATGGCAGGCAACACTGCTAAATTTCGGTCAATTGCTGCCATCTCTGCATTGCCAGAGTTCCTCTATATCCCGATGTCCTTCCTTCAGAAGACTGAATTTGCTTGAATTTTAGTTCCTCCGCATAACTGATAACGGATTGCATGGGGTCTGCTACAATACTTCCGTTGCCTGACTAGTAGAGCAAGCAAAAAATTTGAGCCAGTCTATAGACCTACCCAGAGTAGACGATTTTCTCCAAGAATTGGCCGCGATTCAGCAGACCAGCTCCAAGCGAATTGCCCTTCTCGGTTCGCGCCATGTTCCGATTACGCACCAGCACCTCATTGAGATGATGAGTTATGCTCTGGTGCTGTCAGGCAATCGTCTGATCACTTCTGGCGCAACAGGGACAAATTCTGCGGCAATCCGGGGGGCCATGCGAGCCGATCCTAATTTGTTGACGGTCATTCTGCCCCAAAGCCTGGAACGCCAGCCCCGGGAATCTCGTGACCAGCTAGAGCAGGTGATGCACCTGGTTGAGAGCCCAGAGAATGACACCCTTTCTCTGGCAGAGGCCAGTATCCTCTGCAACCAGGAAATTGTCTCCCGCTGCCAGCAACTGATCTGCTTTGCCTTTCACGATAGCAACACTCTACTCAAAACCTGTCAGTCAGCTGAAGATCAGCGTAAACTGGTCACCCTCTTCTACTTTGATTAGTTCCTGATTTCTTTTTTACCTATGGCTTCGACGTTTTCATTCGATGTGGTGAGTGACTTTGATCACCAGGAGCTGGTGAATGCGATCGACCAGACCATCCGTGAGATTAAGAGTCGCTATGATCTGAAAGACACCCAGACCACTGTAGAGCTGGGTGAGGACGTTATTACGATCAATACCAACGGCGATTTAACCTTGGAAGCAGTGACAACCCTGCTACAAACCAAAGCAGCCAAGCGCAATCTCTCTCTGAAAATCTTTGATTACGGCAAAGTAGAATCTGCCAGCGGCAATCGGGTCCGCCAGGAAATTAAGTTGAAGAAAGGGATCAGCCAAGAAGTCGCCAAACAGATTTCCAAACTGATTCGAGATGAATTCAGTAAAATCCAGGCTTCCATTCAGGGAGATGCGGTTCGGGTAATCGCTAAATCGAAGGATGACCTGCAAGCAGTCATTCAGCGTCTGAAGCAGGAAGATTTTCCCATGGCCCTGCAATTTACCAATTATCGTTAGGGCTGGGGGCTGATTCTAGCCTGATGCTGACAGGTAGTGCCAAACTGGTGCAGGGTCAGTCGCCTTGACAGCCCTCAGGTTTGGATCCGTCAATTTTGCTGTCAGGAGTTCAGCCAGGTGCTCAGCCTTGTGCTGGTTCTCTTGCTGGTAATCACAAACATGGATATCGATCGCCACTTTCTGCAAGTCAGGCCAGAAGTGCAGGGCCACATGGGATTCTGCCAGTAACAAGGCAACTGAAATTCCCTGGGGTTGAAAGGTATGGGCCACCTCTCCTACGGCAGTGAGTTGAGCCGCGCTGACCGCTTCTTTCAGGAGCGCCAGAAAATCCACCTCCTGCCAGCTCACAAACCGGGGAGAAACTGTCAAAATGGCTGAAAGGTGATGGGATCTGATCACGGGCAATTGTTTTCCCTCAGCAAGAAGACTTAAATAAGTTCAACATTGTACCGTCACCCAGAGAATGAATTTTCTCCAGCACACATCATGGTTAAAACACACTCAGATATCGATCTGGCCCTCTTTATTGAACAGGCCCTCTTAAATCCTTTTCTGACACCAGAGCAACTGGAACAGGGTTGCGAGGAGGCCGATCGGTTTCATTTTGCCACGGTCTGCGTTTATCCCAGTCAGGTCGAGCAATCGGCCAAGCTCCTCCATGGCAGATCGGTCAAAGTCTGCACCGTGATTGGATTTCCCAGTGGAGCCACCACCCCAGCCGTCAAGCTCTACGAGGCCCAAGAAGCGGTCGAACATGGGGCAACCGAACTGGATGTGGTGATTAATCTGGGCTGGCTACGGGCCGGGATGACCAAGGAACTGCATCGGGAACTGGCTGAGATTTGTGAGGCAACTGATTGTCTGGTCAAGGCCATTCTGGAAATGACGCTCCTGACCGAGGCTGAAAAACGGCTGGCTGTCGAGGTCTGTCTGGATGCGGGTGTCCGTTTTCTCAAAACCGGCACCGGTTGGGCCGGTGGGGCGCGGGTAGAGGATGTTCGTCTGCTCAGCCAATTGGTTCAGGAACAGGTGGGCATCAAGGCTGCTGGGGGGATTCGCACCGCCGAACACGCCCTGGAGCTGATTCTGGCCGGAGCAACTCGCCTGGGGACTTCTCGCGGCCCCGATATCCTGCATCAGCGCAATACCTCCGAACCATGAGCCAGACCTACAGTGCCACTGGAATTAATCTGAAAACCATGCCGTTGGGGGAAGCCGATCGGCTCCTCACCGTACTGACGCGCGAACATGGTCTGATTCAGGCGGTAGCACCCGGATCTCGGAAAACGAAATCTAGCCTGTCAGGACGGAGTGGGTTGTTTGTGGTCAACCGCCTTTTTCTCGTCAAGGGTCGATCGCTAGATAAAATCACCCAGGCCGAAACGCTGGAATCTTACCCCGGTCTGGCCCAGGATTTGTGCAAACTCACCGCCAGCCAGTATCTGGCAGAACTGGTTCTCTATCAGGCACTCAGCCACCAGCCTCAGGAAGAGTTATTTTGCCTGTTGACCGAACACCTGAGTCGGCTGGAAGCTGCGGCCAGTCGGCTGGGTAATCAGGTTGCTGGCCTCCCAACCCTGGCCCTACTGGTCCATGGAACCTTCCATTTGTTGGCACTGGCGGGCATTGCTCCTCACGTTCAGGTATGCTGTGTAACGAGAGGTCCGGTTGTTCCAAATTTTACGAATCCAAACTGGCGTATCGGGTTTAGTATGGCTGCGGGCGGTATCATCAGTCTGTCTGCTCCAACAACCGTCGCCTCCAGATCAGGTCTACTCCATCCGGCTGATCCGCCGTCTATCCCAAATCTGGTATCTGGGGATAGCCGTGCAGAGTCTCCAGGAAAGCGGGAAAGCAAGCCAGCAGTTCGAGCCGATTTTCGGCTGCGGGCGGCAGAACTTGCTATTCTGCAAAGGCTAGCCGAGCCTAGTCCACTTGATTTAGATGAGTTGGGGTTAACAGCAAGCCAGCTATTTCTCTCCGGGCAGACCTGGCTAGCCGTGGAACGGGTACTACGCCAGCATGCCCAATATCAGTTCGATCGGCCCATTCGATCGGCCAGCCTGGTGGAAACCTGTTTTTCGGGTTTAGCGACCTTTCCTCACAGTCCCAAATCATGATGCGATTGTCTGACTCTGATTCATCGATCCAGTTCATGGCATCCTCTGGCCTACCCGGTTCTCCCCTGGGTGCCAGGAACAGGCTGAGTTCTGACGATAATGGTATTTCCCCTGCCTTTGCGACGAATGGTCGATCGGCATCCGATCACCCTCCCCACCTTGCCTATCCCCTGCCAGAGTCACCCCCAGAGTTAGAAGCTACCCCTGGCAGCCAGCCTTCCGAGCCAGCACCCATAGAAGGCTCCCCGGCTGAGGATCTTAGTCTGGAGCCTGTGGCCCCTACAACGCGGTCTCCTGCCGACACCCCTGCTACAACGGCAGAGGCTGCTATCACACCATCTCCTGCCAAAGCCGGGAAGAAGAGGACAAGAGATCACGGCTTCCTGCCCGTACTGAAAAACCTGAATTTTCTGGCCCTGTGGAGTGGGCAGGTTTTCTCCCAGTTAGCGGATAAGGTCTATCTGGTGTTGATGATCGCGCTGATTGACACCCATTTTCAGGCGGCAGATCAAACCATCAGCGGTTGGGTCTCTTCGATCATGATTGCGTTTACGATCCCGGCTGTTCTGTTTGGCTCGATTGCAGGGGTCTATGTCGATCGGTGGCCGAAAAAGCTGGTTCTGGTCACCACGAACCTGATTCGGGGAGCCTTGGTTCTGTCCCTGCCGTTTCTCCTGTGGATTTCCAAAGGCTGGTCGCCCCTATCGGGATTACCCCTCGGGTTCTGCCTGCTCCTGGTAATCACCTTCCTGGTGTCCACCCTGACCCAATTCTTCGCCCCCGCAGAGCAAACCGCCATTCCCCTGCTGGTCGCCAAACGCCATCTCCTACCCGCCAATTCCCTCTACACCACCACCATGATGGCGTCAGTGATTGTCGGTTTTGCCGTGGGGGAGCCCTTGCTGGCGATCGCAGATCACCTGATGAGCCAGATTTTCCATGGCCCAGAGATTGGTAAGGAAATCCTGGTGGGGAGTGGGTATGTCATTGCCGGTCTGTTGTTGTTGCTGATCCGGCCCCATGAAAAGATTGACCCAGTCGAGTTTGAATCCATCCATGTCGGGCAGGATATCCGGGATGGGCTGCAATATCTGCGGGAACATACTCGGGTCCGCAATGCCCTGATTCAACTGGTGATTCTGTTCTCAATTTTTGCCGCTCTGGCGGTGCTGGCCGTCCGTCTGGCTGAACTAATTCCCGGCATGAAGCCCTCCCAGTTTGGTTTTCTTCTGGCAGCGGGGGGCGTTGGCACAGGCTGTGGGGCAGCGATCGTCGGCTATTTCGGTAAGCGCTTAGGCACCCATACTCAACTGAGTTTGTATGGCTCCTTGGGGGTTGCCGCCGCTCTCGTTGGCCTCTCGTTGTTTTCCTTGAAACTCTGGATCGTGCTGCCTTTGCTGGCTGTTCTGGGGGGATTCTCTGCTCTGGTCGGGGTCCCTATGCAAACCACGATTCAAGCAGAAACCCCCGAGGAGATGCGCGGCAAGGTTTTTGGCCTCCAGAACAATGCCATCAATATTGCCCTCACCCTTCCTCTGGCCCTGGCAGGCGTGGCGGAAACCTTTCTGGGCCTTCAGACTGTATTTATGGGTCTGGCTGTGATTTCGATCGCAGGCGGCCTATTAACCTGGTATATTTCCGGTAAGTAACAAAATTTGAACTTAAGTTTTTGAATTTTTAGATTTAAGTTCAGAACTTAAAGTTTTTGACTTATCGGTGAGATTCGGCATGCATATCGCTTGGCTTGGCAAAAAATCGCCCTTCTGCGGTAACGTCACCTATGGACGGGAAGTCACAAACGCCCTGTTAGACCGGGGGTATCAGGTCAGTTTTCTCCACTTCGCCCAGGAAGAGCAAGCAGAAGATATCTGGCCCGATTATCAGGAAGTGTCTATCCCCTGCCTGTACAAGTCCACCATCTACACCATCCCCACCCTCAAGTCCAGCAAGATTCTCGCCCAGGCGCTCAAAGCCCTGAAACCAGATCTGGTCCATGCTTCTCTCACGCTCTCGCCGCTGGATTTCGTCTTACCCGAAATCTGTGAAGAGCTGGACTTACCCCTGGTGGCGACCTTTCATCCCCCCTTTGATCTCAAGCGGCGTAATCTTACTTCCAGCACCCAGCATCTGACCTATCAGTTCTATGCGCCCTTCCTGGCTAACTACGACTGCACGATCGTATTCTCTCGCATCCAACGGGATTTACTGATCCGGTTGGGGGTGCCTGCAGACCGGTTGGTGGTGATCCCCAACGGTGTGGATGTCCAGAAATATTCTCCCGGTCCCTCCAACCTGAAAGCAGAACTGGGGGTAGAACGGGTTTTTGTGTATCAGGGCCGGATTGCTCCAGAAAAGAATGTGGAAGCCCTTCTGCGAGCCTGGAAACGATTAAATATGGGGCCTGATAGCAAGCTGCTGATTGTGGGTAACGGCCCCCTGGCCACCACCCTGATGCCCTTCTATGGCCCAGAACACGGAATCCTGTGGCTGGGCTTCATTGGGGATGAACAACGGCGGATTGAAATTCTTCGGGGAGCCGATGTGTTCATTCTCCCTTCTCTAGTGGAAGGATTATCCCTGTCTCTGCTGGAAGGGATGGCCTGTGGGGCTGCCTGTCTGGCCACGGATGCGGGTGCCGATGGAGAAGTCCTGGAAAAGGGAGCAGGCATCGTCCTGAGCACCGATCGAGTATCCAGCCAACTGCAAACGCTACTGCCCCTATTTCAACATCAACCTGAGCTGGCTCCGATTATGGGCCGCAAAGCTCGCCAGCGGGTGCTGGAGCATTACACCCTGGATCGCAATATCAGCCGCCTGGAAGATCTGTATAGCTTGATGCTGCGCCAGCCCAAGATGCAGTTGAGCTATTAATGATAAAGTGATCGGATGCTCCTTTCCAGTTCAAAATAGAGAGGATACCCACCCCGATGCATGGGTGGGTATTGGTATGGGCAAGCATTATTGTTCGTCCACAATTAAAAATTGTCCATCCCTTCAGCTTGATTTATTTGCCGCATCCCGTAGGAGAGTTCCGTGAGTCAGCAATTTGATTATGACCTGGTGATCATAGGTGCAGGCGTCGGTGGCCATGGTGCTGCCTTACATGCCGTCAGTTGTGGCCTGAAAACAGCCATTGTAGAAGCGGCAGACATGGGGGGTACCTGCGTCAACAGGGGCTGTATTCCGTCCAAGGCCCTGTTGGCCGCCTCTGGTCGGGTGCGAGAGCTACGGAATGCCCACCATCTGAAAGCCCTGGGTATTCAGGTCGGGGATGTAGCCTTCGATCGGCAGGGCATTGCCGACCATGCTGGCAACCTGGTCACCAAGATTCGAACCGATCTGACCAACAGCCTGAATCGCCTGGGCGTCGATACGATTCGAGGCTGGGGAAAAGTCACCGCCCCTCAGAAGGTTTCGATCACCACCCCGGCGGGAGAAAAAGTTGTCACAGCGCGGGATATTCTCCTGGCCCCAGGGTCCATTCCCTTCGTCCCTCCGGGGATTGAAATTGACCACAAAACCGTCTTTACTAGCGATGATGGGGTCCGACTGGAGTCTCTTCCCCCCTGGATTGCCATTATTGGGAGTGGCTACATTGGGTTGGAATTTTCGGATGTCTACTCGGCACTGGGCAGTGAGATTACCCTGATTGAAGCCCTGGATCAGCTCATGCCTGGTTTTGATCCCGACATTGCGAAGCTGGCCCAGCGGATTTTAATTCAGCCCAGGGACATCGAAACCCGGGTCGGCATGCTGGCAAAACGGGTGATCCCCGGTTCTCCGGTTGTGATTGAACTGGCCGACGCCAAAACCAAAGCAGTGGTAGAAGTGCTGGAAGTAGATGCCTGCCTGGTGGCCACGGGTCGCATTCCGGCGGCCCAAAACCTGGGTCTGGACTCGATCGGAGTCGAGCTGGATCGGCGGGGTTTCATCCCGGTAGATGATTACATGGCCGTGGTATCCGGGGGACAGGCTGTTCCCCATCTGTATGCGATCGGGGATGCGATCGGGAAAATGATGCTGGCCCATGCTGCCTCAGCTCAGGGGATTGCCGTGGTCGAAACCCTGTGTGGTCGAGCCCGCCAGGTCGATTACCGGAGCATCCCGGCGGCAGCCTTTACCCATCCAGAAATTGGTTTTGTCGGGCTGACGGAACCAGCAGCTCAGGAACTGGCCACTGCTGAAGGATTTAAGATCGATACGGTTCGGACTTACTTTAAAGGCAACTCCAAGGCGATCGCGGAGGGAGAAACCGATGGCGTCGCCAAGGTCATCTATCGCCAGGACACCGGAGAAGTGCTGGGGGTTCACATCATCGGTCTGCACGCCTCCGATCTGATTCAGGAAGCAGCCAATGCCATTGCCAATCGCCAATCCGTCAGGGATCTGGCTTTCCTGGTACACACCCATCCCACCCTGTCTGAGGTTCTGGATGAAGCCTATAAGCGGGCTAAGGTCGGCTAGGGTGAACCATGACATTCAATCATCAGGTCCAGGTTTCCATCAAGACACCTGCAAGCATGGAGGTTCAGAATTAATGCAGATCCGTCGTCGTCCGCCAAGCCCGGCGGTCAATGTTCTGGAATTGCGCTATCAGGTTCAAGTTCCCGATAGCACCCCCCAGCACATTCTGGAGGAAATTGTCTGGCAGAAAGAAAATGAAGTTGCCCACAGGCGTGAGTCAGTTCCACTGGTGGAGTTACAGCGTCAACTAGCCACGGCTCCCCCAGTACGAGATTTTCTCGCTGCCCTCCGCACTGGTAAAACTCAGCCCGCAGTGATTGCCGAAGTGAAGAAAGCCTCTCCCAGCAAAGGAGTGATCCGGGAGGATTTTGATCCGGTGGCGATCGGCCAATCCTATGAACGGGGAGGGGCGACCTGCCTGTCGGTGCTCACGGATGAGAAGTTTTTTCAGGGCAGTTTTAATTACCTGAGACAGGTTCGATCAGCGGTTGAGTTACCCCTCCTCTGCAAAGAGTTCATCATCTACCCGTATCAGATTTACCTGGCTCGCGTCCATGGCGCAGACGCGATCCTGCTGATCGCAGCCATTCTTTCCGATCAAGATTTACAGTACTTCCTTAAGATTACCCGTACTCTGGGAATGACTGCCTTGATCGAAGTTCATACTTTAGAAGAAATGGATCGAGTCTTGGCCTTGCAGGGAGTTCAACTTATTGGTATCAATAACCGCAACCTCCAGGATTTCTCTGTCGATTTGCAAACCACCTGCAGACTGGCGGCAGAGCGCAACCCACTCCTCAGGGAAGCAGACATTGTGCTGGTGAGTGAGTCTGGGTTGCATACAACCACGGATTTAGAAGTGGTGAAGCAGGCTGGTGCTCAGGCTGTTCTCATAGGTGAATCCCTGATGAAGCAACCCGATCCCGGTCAGGCTCTGGCTAATCTGTTTCTGTGAGTCCGGGTTAAGCTGACCCAAGGCTGTTGACGCGCAACTTTGCCATTGCCTTGCCCGATTGTCAAGACAACTATCTTCTGTTTGGTAATTGAACCCGCAATGGAGCCCATTCCCTTACCCTCCCACATTCACTACGAACTATTGCTTCAACTCCTGGAGCAGCAAACCCTGTTCGCTTTGAAGCATAAATCCTTGCAGCAGGAGCAGGTGACTGAGCTCATCATGACTCTACGCAAGGCCCTGGCCCAACAGAAGCATCTGGAAGAAAGTTGTCAGCGCGCCAACCTTCCAATCGAGTATCGCTGGTCCATTAACAACCTGGCCCCCGGTGAACCCCCAGCCTCGGAGTTATTCCAACTGGACCAGACCTGACCCGTGATTGACTGGGCTGATTCAGACGGCCCTCCGATCCGCACCTACTATTTCCTTCCATAGGGTAGATAAAAATGGACAACAAGTTAATGTTGATGATTCCCGGCCCAACCCCTGTACCTGAACAGGTTCTCCTGGCCATGGCGAAGCATCCGATCGGGCACCGCAGTGGTGATTTCACCCAAATCATGGCCGAAGTCACCGCCAACCTGAAGTGGCTGCATCAGACCGAGAGTGATGTTCTAATGCTCGCTGCCAGCGGCACCGGTGCCATGGAAGCCGGGATCATCAACTTTTTGAGTCCCGGAGATCGGGTGCTAGTCGGCTGCAATGGAAAATTTGGCGATCGTTGGGCTGAGGTCTGTCAGGCTTACGGTCTGAACGTGGAAACGATCAAGGCTGAATGGGGCAAGCCCCTGGATACGGAACAGTTCCGCGTCCAATTAGAAGCGGATACGGAAAAACAGATCAAAGCGGTGATCTTCACCCACAGCGAGACTTCCACCGGAGTCCTCAATGATGTCGAAACCATCAACCGTCATGTCAAAGCCCATGGCGAAGCTCTGATCATCGTCGATGTTGTTACCAGTCTGGGTGCCGTCAACATTCCCTTCGACACCTGGGGCCTCGACGTGGTGGCTTCTGGCTCCCAGAAAGGGTTCATGATCCCACCCGGATTGGGCTTTGTCGCCGTTAGTCCAAAAGCCTGGACCGCCTACAGTACCGCCAAATTGCCCCGCTACTACCTAGACCTGGGCAAATACCGCAAAGACGCTGCCAAAAACAGCACCCCCTTCACCCCCGCCGTCAACCTCATTTTTGCCCTCCAAGCAGCCTTGAGAATGATGCAGGCCGAAGGCTTAGAAAGCATTTTTGCTCGTCACCAGCGCCTCACCCAGGCCACCCGTGCCGCCATTAAAGCCTTGAATCTCCCCTTGTTTGCTCCCGATTATGCGGCCAGTCCAGCGATTACTGCTGTGATCCCTGATCAAATCGATGCTGAGAAAATCCGGTCTGTGATCAAAAAACGGTTCGACATTGCCCTCGCCGGTGGTCAGGACCACCTCAAAGGCAAGATTTTCCGGATTGGGCACCTAGGCTTTGTCGGCGATCGGGATATTCTATCCGCCATTGCCGCCCTGGAAGCCACCCTTCAGGATTTAGGCTACGAGGACTTCAGCCCTGGAGCCGGGGTCGCCGCCGCTGCCAAAGTCATCACCCATTCCTGAGTATTCATCGCAGAGGCGCAGAGTTCTCAGCGTCTCCGCACCTCTGCGGTGCATCCTACCTTACGGGCATGCCCAGGATATCTTCGATTCGGGGCATGTCTTCGATCGGAATCACCCGCCCTTCATCCTCAAATCCAGCGATCTGATCGAAGTTCAGATACCGATAGAGGTCAGCCGCGAAGGGATCAATTTTGCTCCCCACAATTTTTCGATATTCCTCCACCGTGGGGATACGGCCCAGTAAGGCACAGGCTGCCGCCAGTTCTGCTGACCCCAGATAGACTCTGGCTCCTTTCCCCATTCGGTTGTTGAAGTTGCGGGTCGAGGTCGAAAATACCGTCGTGTTGTCCCCCACACGGGCCTGATTCCCCATGCAGAGCGAACAACCAGGGACTTCCGTTCGGGCTCCCGCCACGCCAAAGG
The DNA here is from genome assembly GCF_001939115.1 of Leptolyngbya sp. 'hensonii'. GTDB lineage: Bacteria > Cyanobacteriota > Cyanobacteriia. Next base: position 67,719 of record NZ_MQTZ01000053.1, read on the forward strand.
TACTGTACATCCCTTCCTGCTTCAGCTGATATTCATCCATCCGGGTCGGGGGTACAATCCAGAGCCTCACTTTCGCGGGCGGCTCCCCTTCCAGCACCTTCGCCGTCGCCCGGTAATGACCGATGTTGGTCATACAGGAACCGATGAAGACCTCATCTACCGGGTCCCCAGCCACTTCGGACAGCAGTTTGACATTATCGGGATCATTGGGAGCGGCTACGATCGGCTCCGTAATCTCGTTCAGGTCAATCTCAATGATTTCGGCATAGTCCGCATCCGCATCAGCGGTCATCAGCACCGGATTCTCCAGCCACTGCTCCATTTTGGCCACCCGGCGCAGAATCGTGCGGGCATCCTGATAGCCTCGCGCCACCATATTCTTGAGCAGAGCCACATTCGATCTCAGATACTCCGCCACCGTCTCCTCGCTCAACTTGATGGTGCAACCAGCACAGGATCGTTCCGCTGTCGCATCAGTCAGTTCAAACGCCTGCTCCACCTTCAGGTTCGGCAGCCCTTCAATCTCCATAATCCGACCGGAAAACACATTCTTTTTGTTCTCCTTGGCCACCGTCAGTAGCCCCCTTTGCATCGCCACATAGGGAATCGCATTGACAATGTCCCGCAGGGTAATCCCCGGTTGCAGTTTGCCCTTAAACCGGACCAGTACCGATTCAGGCATATCCAGGGGCATGACCCCTAGCGCGGCAGCAAAAGCCACCAGGCCAGAACCTGCCGGGAACGAGATTCCCAGAGGAAAGCGGGTATGGGAGTCGCCCCCTGTCCCCACCGTATCCGGCAACAACATCCGGTTCAGCCAGGAATGAATGATCCCATCCCCTGGTCGCAGGGCAATGCCACCCCGGGCGGACATAAAATCTGGCAGGTCCTTGTGAACTCTGATGTCAGCCGGTTTAGGATAGGCCGCCGTATGGCAGAAGCTCTGCATCACCAAATCAGCACTGAAGCCCAGACAAGCCAGTTCCTTCAATTCATCGCGGGTCATTGGCCCAGTCGTGTCCTGAGAACCCACGCTCGTCATCAGGGGCTCGCAGGCCGTGCCAGGACGCACCCCCGGCAACCCACAAGCCTGACCGACCATCTTCTGGGCCAGGGTAAAGCCCTTACCGGTGTCTACGGGCATTTGGGGCCGGGTAAAGAGCGGACTGGGTTCCAACCCCAAAGTCATGCGGGTTCGATCGGTGAGGGAGCGGCCAATAATCAGGGGAATCCGGCCTCCGGCCCGAACTTCATCCAGAATCGTCACAGGCTGAAGGGTGAAAGTGGCGATCGTGGCCCCCGCCTCATTGGTGATCTTGCCCTCGTAAGGATGGATCGTAATCACCATGCCTGTTTCCATCTGGGTCACATCGCACTGGATGGGCAGGGCTCCCGAATCCTCGGCTGTGTTGAAGAAAATGGGCGCGATCGCACCCCCCAGGATATAGCCCCCCGATCGCTTGTTAGGCACAAAGGGAATATCCTGCCCGATATGCCAGAGGACCGAGTTAATCGCCGATTTCCGGGAAGAACCCGTGCCCACCACATCTCCCACGTAGGCCAGGGGATGTCCCTTCTGCTTCAGCTCTGCGATCGTGGCCAGGGCTCCCGGTAGCCGACTTTCCAGCATCGCCTGGGCATGGAGCGGAATATCGGGACGGGTGGCGGCATGCAGGGCTGGGGACAGGTCATCCGTGTTAGTCTCACCGGGAACCTTGAAAACCGTCACCTGAATCGTCTCGGCCAGGGCTGGACGATGGGTGAACCACTCAGCCGCCGCCCAGGAATCAATCACCTGTTTGGCATAGGGATTGGTGGCCGCCAAGGCATAGATGTCGTTAAAGGCATCAAACACCAGCATGGTTTTGCTGAGCCCCACCGCCGCCGCTGCAGCCAGATCCCCATCCCCATGGCTGAGTAAATCAATCAGCGCATGAACATTGTACCCCCCCATCATCGTCCCTAATAGCCGCACTGCCTCCAGTGGCGACACCAGGGGACTAGTCACTTCCCCCTTGGCCACTGCCGTCAGAAAAGACGCTTTAACATAGGCTGCTTGATCCACGCCAGGGGGGATACGATCGCGCAACAAGGTCAGTAAGATCTCTTCCTCCCCTGTCGGGGGCTGCTTCAGCAGTTCACACAGGTCAGCAGTCTGCTGAGGGGTCAAGGGCAGGGGGGGAACACCCAGAGCAGCACGGTCCGCAACATGTTGACGGTAGGCTTCAAGCATTTCTAAAAACTCTCCAAACATCAGCACAATCTTCAGGGTCAGTCCACTTCGGTGGAGTAGGGGAGATATTCCCACTTTGAGTGGAGTCAGACCGCCAATCTGTCACGCAAGATACGGACAGAGCTAGGGAGACAGGATGAACCCCAACCCGAGAAATAGACCACTCCAGAAATGCAAGGCAACGGCAATAAACTTGCAGTTACTGACCCGTTCCGGCTGATCATGATAGGTCAGCACATGACGACACAACTTTACGGCAACTGGCACCGTTACCAACATCCCCAGGGTAACCAGAGGAAAGAGCTTCAGGAGGACGGCCCCAAGCAGCAGGATATAAATGAAACCACAGATCCAGGGTAACAATTGGGCCGATCGCTGGGTTCCGAGGCGGACGATCGGAGAATATTTCCCGGCGGCCAGATCATCCTTGACCTGGTGAAAATGAGAGCAAAATAGGATCAAACTGGTCGTCAGGCCAATGATCACCGAGGCCACCAGATTCATGGCAGACCAATGTTGTACCTGGCTATAGTAAGCAGCTGAAACTGCCAGAGGACCATAGGCAAAAAAACAGAGCACTTCCCCCAGGCCCTGATATCCAAGGCGAAACGGCGGCCCCTGGTACATATAGCCGAGGGCACAACAAAGGCTGATGATGCCCAGGACAGTCCAATCTCGCTGCCACCAAGCGATCGCCAGAATCGCCAGGACTCCTAACACCAGGAAACCATTGCCGATCCAGAAAATCAGCGGCTGGTTTCCTGTTAGATTGACCAGGGAATGGGCTTTATTCTTGTCTATCCCGGTATCGGCATCATACACATCGTTACTCAGGTTACTCCAGGCCACAATCAGAATCGCTGCAGCCAGAAATGTGAAGAAAGTCTGGCCGACAAAAGTGCCCGTTTCAGCCAAGGCAACGGCAGTTCCGGTCCAGATGGGGATGACTGCGACGCTGTACATCGGAGGCTTGATGGCCGCCAGCCACAATCTGCTCCGGGAAGAATCCACTGACTTCGTTGTCATTCTGAAAAAGCCGTTCCGCAAAATTCAACCACTGAAAGCGTAATAATTTTACGATGAACTGGAGGTCAGAATCGGTTAATGATCTTAAAAGCCTCCCTCATCATCATCACCCAACAGCAGGAAACTCCTGTTCCTGGGCTGATCAATAAGGACTTCAGGCCCCTGTTCACTGGTGGAGGTTGCCTGACATCTTTCACTGAATGTTTAAGCTTTGCTCTTTAATAATCTCCTAAATTGAATTGCATGCCGACAATCCCTTGTTGCCCAAACCTGTTTCAAAATGCGCAGGATCTCCATCAGTTTCTGCTGACTTGCAAACAAACGATCGCTGATCAAAAGGGCAGGCAAATTATTAGCATTTCGCTAGAAGTTGATCCAATGGATCCCCTGGCTATTTTGCATTCATTGCATCCAGTTGAGCAACCCCATTTTTACATTGAAAGTAAACATAAAAAAACCAATTTTATTCATAGAGATTTTGATGGTTCCATCTTGGCGATCGGCATTACAGCCGCAGCAGAAATTGAAGGTGTGAATCGGTTTCATCGCGCCAAAAGTTTTATTGACAACTGCCTGAGTGAAGTCATTACATCGGGCAATTCAGAATTACCCTTTGCTGGTCCCCATTTCTTCTGTAGCTTTTCATTCTTTAATGAGAAAACCGATCAGATGGCGACCCACGTTCCAGCAACCATCTTTCTTCCCCGCTGGCAAATCTCCTGCAGCCAGGGAATTTGTGTTCTGGTTGCTAATTTAATCATTACCTTAGATCTGAATCTTAAAACTCTGATTGATCAGGTCCAGACAGAATTCCAACTCATCACTTCAACTCGATATCAGGTCCCTGAAATCTATAGTCACCACCGCAAAACTGTGGATTGGCCAGACTCCATCCACACTCATAATTTCAAGGCTGCAGTGCTCTCTGCTCTGCAGGCTATTTCAGATCAGCATCTGGAAAAAATTGTCCTGGCCCATGCGATCGATATCACCGCATCCAAGCCCTTCAATCTCATCCATTCCCTCCATAACCTGCGCCAGCTTTACCCCGATTGCTACGTTTTTTCGATCAATCACGGTAAAGGGCCAACCTTTATTGGGGCCAGTCCAGAACGCCTGGTGAGTGTCTTTAATCAAGAGCTGGTGGCAGATGCCCTGGCTGGGTCCGCTCCCCGGGGCAAAACCAGGCTGGAAGATAGTACTTTTATGAGTGATTTACTGGTGAATCGCAAAGAACGCCATGAACATCAACTGGTCATCCAATTCATCACCCAATGCCTGCAGCACCTGGGTTGCCAGTTACGCCGTTCCCAGGTGCCTCATCTGCTACAACTGTCCAATATTCAACATCTGCGAACCCTGATTCGCGCCCATGTCCCGCCTGGGGTACACCTGCTAGAAATTGTCAGCCAGTTACACCCCACACCTGCCGTCGCCGGACTGCCCCGGGAAATGACCTGCACCTATATTCGCCAACTGGAAACCTTCGATCGTGGCCTCTATGCCGGTCCCCTGGGCTGGCTGGATCACCGGGGCAACGGGGAATTTATTGTGGGTATTCGATCGGCCCTGGTCCAGGACCGGCAGGCTCGATTATATGCCGGTGCAGGGATTGTGCAGGGATCGGACCCCGATCGGGAACTCTCCGAAATTCACCTGAAACTCCAGGCCATCCTCAATGCGCTGGTTTAAGTTCGATTCCCCCTCCCCCTCTCACGGCTCTATGATTTTCCCTGCATTCTCATAGACGCGATAAATCGCGTCTTTATGTGATTCATGACCCTTGATTTTCGGAATACCAATACTCTTTGGGCTTCTATTCTGGCAACGACCCTGGAACACCTCGGCCTGCTACAGGTCATCATTTGTCCTGGCTCTCGCTCTGCTCCCCTGACGATCGCTTTCACTCAACAACCCAATCTCACCAGCATTCCGGTGCTGGATGAGCGGTCTGCCGCCTTCTTCGCCCTCGGGTTAGCCCGCCAGTCCAGAAAACCTGTGGCCCTGGTCTGTACCTCCGGCACCGCAGGAGCCAACTTCTATCCCGCTCTGATTGAAGCCCGGGAAAGTCGGGTTCCCCTGCTGGTGCTGACCGCTGATCGACCTCCAGAAGCCCGCTATTGTAACGCCGGTCAGGCGATCGATCAGCAGAAGTTGTTTGGCCATTATCCCAACTGGTTTGTTGAGCTTGCCCTCCCTAGCCTGGACCCCACCCTGCTAGCCTACCTGCGCCAGACCCTAGTTCACGCATGGGAACGTGCCTGCTGGCCTGTTCCTGGCCCTGTGCATCTGAATATTCCCTTTCGCGATCCCCTGGCTCCCCTGCCCGACCCCACCTGTCAGGCCATGGAATCCCAGTTCCAGCCTGATTTGTTTTTCCAGGGGATAGCTTCCCCGCATCCGGTGGCCCCAGGCCCCAATGAGATCGAGCCATCACTGCTCCTGCAATGGCAGAGCTGCGATCGGGGGCTGATTATTGCCGGTATCGCCCAGCCTGCTGACCCCAAAACCTACTGCGCCACCCTGGGCCGACTGTCCCAACAGTTGGGCTGGCCTGTTCTGGCTGATGGCCTGTCTCCCCTGAGAAATCATGCCGATCTCAATCCCCATTTGATTACCACCTATGATCTGATCCTGCGCCATGGCTCCCTCTCAGTCTTGCTGGCCCCAGAGATGGTGCTTCGGGTGGGGGAAATGCCGACCAGCAAAGTGTTACGGGCCTGGCTGGAGCAGACCCAGCCCCAACAATGGGTCCTGGATGCTGGGGACCGTAACCTGGACCCCCTGCATGGCCGCACTGTCCATTTGCGGATGCCCCCAGACTCACTCACAAGGCTTCCCCTGGAACCACCGGCCCCTCTCACTTCCTATCTGAAATCCTGGCAAACTGCTGAAGCAAAAGTACGGCAAGTTCTGGATGCCACGCTCTCAGCTGAGTCGGGCTGGTTTGAAGGGAAAGCGGCCTGGCTGTTGTCCCAACACCTCCCGCCAGGCACCCCCCTGTTCGTCGCCAATAGTATGCCGATCCGGGATGTGGACTTCTTCTGGCCTCCTTCCAATACCGCCATTTCATTATTCTGCAATCGGGGAGCCAATGGCATCGATGGCACCCTATCAACTGCCCTGGGCATAGCTTATCAGCAACAAAGCGCCGTGCTACTCACGGGTGATCTGGCTCTGTTACATGACACCAACGGCTTGCTGCTGCAGCCTCAATTGAGAGGGCATTTGACCATTGCGCTGATTAATAATCGGGGGGGAGGTATTTTTGAATCCTTGCCCATTGCCCGATTTGATCCACCTTTTGAAGACTTTTTTGCCACGCCTCAATCCGTCAATTTTGCATCCCTTGGTGCAGCCTATGGCGTAGAACACCATATTGTTCAATCCTGGGAGGAATGGATCAACTGGCTGAATCCACTGCCTGCTACAGGCATCCGCATTCTGGAATTACAGACAGACCGAAAAGCAGATGCCCAATGGCGGACCACCCAATTTGCTACCCTCACAGCAACAGGATTAGATGGATTGGCCTCAATTCTTTCCATTAGTACAGACAATCATTGCGATTAGAAAATTCAGCCCCTATTGATCAAGAATTCCTCGTATAATTTCTTCTTAAGAATCTTTGAATCAAGGAATATAAATTTACAAAAAACTATATTCCTTATCAATTTGTAATCACTTCATTAATAGGGTTAAACGGTCTATGACTAACACTGCAACAGCTGACCGGCAAGATGAGAAAGACGATAAAAAGAATGGTCAGGACAATCAGGCTGGGAAAGGATCTGAAGTAACCAGTCTGGCTGTTCGCAGCGAGAGCGCCAGAACTCATCACATTGTCCCCCTGCCCAATAATCGCCCGATCACCCGCAGCCTGACCCGATACCTGGAGGTAAGCTCTCTACCTGGTGGGCGTCCGATCTCAGTCAGCAGCTTTGAGGTGGTTGCCTATCTACCGGGCCACCGTCCGATCGCCGCAACCACCCACAAGTATGTCACTTCCGACACCCTACCAGGTCATCGTCCCGTCTCTGTCGGGACGCTCCACTACGATCACAACAACTTGTTACCCGGTGGACGCCCGATCGCATCTAACACTGATCAGGCCACCAGCACTCTGATTGGTTATCTGGACTAGGATGGCAATTGGGTTGCTCTTCTAAGTTATGGATTGGATGGGAAGCTCTGGAGCACCTGCAGCATCCTCCGGCTGCAATTGCGGCCTGCCCATGCTAGTGACGGCTGTGATCGGGTTGGGAGTCAATACCACTAACGCTCTGCTCTTACATCAGGATACCCACTTCGACCTGAATCTCCGGGGGGGCCTTCCTGCATATGGTGGCAGATGCCGCTAGCTCAATTGGGGTGATCCTGGCCGCGATCGCCATCTGGATCCTGCACTGGCTCTGGGTCGATGGGGTAATGAGTCTCTTTGTCGCCAGCCTGATCGTGGTAGGGTCGGTCCCTCTGGTGCTACAGAGCCTGAATATTTTGCTGGAAAAACCATCAGGGCATTTGGATCTGGCCCGCTTGTAGACCCTGCCGGAGCAACAGGAAGAGGTGATAGCAGTAGAGGATTTGAAGGCGTGGACTGTAGCCCTGGGTCAGGGCATCCTCTGTGCCCATCTTACCGTCACACCCCAGGATGGTAGAGCCCGAGATCCCCTGCTATATCACCTGCAAACCCTGATTCGACAGGAATTTGCCATTCCGGAAATTATTCTGCAACTGACGGCCCCACTGCCCGCTGTGGCGTCAGGTAACCCGTTATCTGATAGTCTGGACCGATTGCTTGGCAATGAACCCGCTCCAGGGATAGGGCCTGAGTCATCTGGGTCAACCCCAGATCGCCGATCGGGGAAGGTGCTGTAGCCCCACCAATGATCTTGGGTGCAATAAACGCCAGAACTTTCTGGATACATCCTTCGGCGATAGCCTGGGCTGCCAGCATCCCCCCACATTCCCAAAGCACCGACAGGCATCCCCGATCGTAAAGATGCGCCAGAGCCTGCGCTGGGGTGAGGGGGTCTAGTTCCAACACCGTCACACCCTTTTGCTGCAGGGCTTGTTGCAACTCTGGATTTTGTCCCGGCCTGGTCAAAACCAGGGTTTCTGCAGTCTGGGTCTCCCACAGGTGGGCTGCCGCTGGTAAATCTAGCGATCGACTCATCACCACCCGCAGGGGATTATGGTCGGCAACCCCATGGGTGGTCAGGAAGGGATTGTCCTGCCGCACTGTATTGCCCCCCACAATCACCGCCTCGCAGGTGGCTCGCAGATGATGCACCACAGTCCGGGCTGCTGGACTGGTAACCCAGGCGCTGTGGCCCCCAGGGGCAGCAATCTTGCCATCCAGGGTCATGGCATACTTGAGGAGGCCAAAGGGCCGCTGATATCGCACCCGATGGACAAAAGCTTCGTTTAAAGTCTGGCAGGCTACTTCTTCGACCCCGACAACCACTTCAATCCCAGCTGAGCGTAAGCGGTCAATTCCACTCCCAGAAACTCTGGGGTCCGGGTCCACCATGCCTAAAACCACTTTCCGGATCCCCGCTGCAATCACAGCTTCGGAACAGGGGGGGGTGCGGCCATAATGGTTGCAGGGCTCCAGATTGACATAGAGGGTGGCCCCTCTGGCTTGAATTCCGGCTTGTTGCAGGGCAAAGACTTCGGCATGGGGCTGACCCGCGCCAGGATGAAACCCTGACCCAATCATTCCCCCATCCTGCACGACCACGGCCCCGACCAAAGGATTAGGAGCCGTTTTGCCCAGAGCCTGACGGGCCAGCTCCAGGCAGCGTTGCATCCAGAATCGATCGTCTTCCCCCATGGATCCCCCACTGAACCCTGCTTTTACCGTCAATCACTGTATCCTGAAACACGTGGAGACTTCTTCCAGTCCAGCATAGAATTTTAATAATGGTTTCAGGGGTTATGACAAAAAGCCCCCTGGTCAAAATTCAGGTTTGGGGAATTAACGTGGCAGAGAACTCCGGCAATCTCGATAAGGACCGTTTCCTGTACCCAATCGGTCGCTACTACGGCCAGTTTACGCCAGAGCAACTGGCCTTTAATGCCAATCTACAGGAATTCGCCCAGCGGGTTTCCATCATTTGTGGCCTAGAAACAGGTGGAAAAATCCCTCCTGGAGCTGCTTACGAACAGATCAAAGAATTATGGAATGACTTAAAAGAATCCAAGCGCAATTTGATCGATGGGCAGGAAGATACTCACCCTCCAGAGAATCCTTAACCTGCCATCGAGGGGATGACCTGCTCTCTTTTGATGAAAATCCCCGACCATTGAGGTCGGGGGGCTGCTTTCTTTAACAATCCTCAGACGTGGATCGATCAAAAATTTAAATCTTTTAAATCTATAGTTGTGTCCAGCAAGTCCTGATGATTTGTTCAAACACCTGAAAACCTAGTTAAGGTGCTGCTCCATACCCGAATCCTGCCTCTTCCATGGCAGTCGGCTCCCTTACCAGCAGCCGAGTAGATGTCGTGAAAAATCGTCCCTGGCTAGAAGTCTCGGAAAATGTTCTTCTCTTTACCACTGGCGCAGGCTCAGTTGTATCAATCCTGTCTCAACAACTGGCCTACACTGCTGCGCCCCTCTCCCTGTTCCTCTTACTCAACCTGATGAGTCGGCGTCGGTTTGAACAGTTGACCCAGCAGACCACAACCGCTAGTCTGGCCCAACTGGATCAACGCTTCACCAACGACCTGACAGCAGTGCGCCAGCAGGTCCTTTCTCTGCCCAATTTGCTGGATCTGACCGGGTTGAAAAAAACCGTGTTAAAGAAGACCCAGGAAGCGATCGCAGACTTGCATCGGGAAATAGGCAGACGGATTGATGCGTTCGAAGAACAGGGAATTGGCCGCATCCATCGGGAACTGGGTCAGCTACAGGACCAGTACAATACCCTGGCCGAAGCTTTAAATGGGGTGACCTCCTATCTGCATCGTCTGGCCCCTTTGAACCGAGTTGATGCCTTGGAGCAAGCCGCCAACCAAATCCAGCGGGAATTTGCCCAATTACAGGTAAATCTTCAACATGTGGTCAATGAACCGAAAGTCAATCTCAATCCACTCCAGGACCAGATTAATCACCTGAATCGTCGTCTCAATAATCTACCACCGCCCTTCGATTCCACTTCTCTCCGTCAAGATATTGATTCCCTGATTCGTCTGGTGGGTGATCTGGTCCCCCGTCGAGAACTGGCGCGGATTGCAGTGGATATTGATCAAATCCAGCAACAGCAGAAGAATGTGGAACAAACTGTGGCACCGGTCAAGCTGGCAGTCACCATCTTTAAGCGGCAGTTGGAGGAAATCAGCCGTAAGGTCAGAACCGAGGAGACACTCTCCCAAACCAACGACAACAAGCAGGGGAATTTAATCCGAGAAGTCCAGGATCGAATTACGACCCTGGAGCAAAAGTTGGAACAACTTCCCCTGGCGCTGCAACCCGCCATCCAGGAAACAGACTCGCTCCGCCATTTGTTAGATGCCAGTGCTTTTCAAATGCAGTTGGAAACCCTGGTAGGGCGGTTGGACAAAGTGGAAACTTACCTCACTGGCATTCACACGAACCATAGGGTCCACCCGGAAAAGGCTCAAAATGGTCAGTCCCATCATCCTGGTTCTGATGATTTATATGCACCTCGCTACAATCTGGTCTTTGCCGTCAAAGATGCTGACAGTAAACCAGATATCCAGGGAGAGGGGGTTGCTGGCAGTCGGACAATTCTGGAGGAAGTCCTGCAACAGGCACGCCATCACTTAATTGTGGTCTGGCCCTGGCTGAGTGAAACCAATTTTGATCACGCCCTGGTGCAGAAGTTTAAGGACTTTCTGGACAATAAAGGAACAATTGAAATTGGCCTGGGGCATCTGGGCAGCACCTATCAAAGCCGACAACCCCGCTGCATCGATTTACAGGGAGCAGCCAGTTCCTTGGAGGAAGGCTTTCTTTTTGATGCCTTAAATCAGCTGACACAGTTAAAACGTCAGTATCCCAAGCAGTTTAAGTTCAAGATTCTGGGCACCGATGAAAACTTCGTCGTCTGCGATCGCACCATGGCTATTCTGGGAGTTCATAACATTGCTACCTCCAGCGCCGTCTTTCCCAATCTGGAGGTTGGGCTTCGGACCACAGACAGCCGGGTCATCCAGGGGTTGATGCATCGCTTCGAAGATCCGGCGATCGATGGGAGTGATGCGATCGCCTACTTTAATCGGGCCACAACTCGCTCCGAATTGGGGGATAAGCAAGGGGCGATTGCAGACTACACCCAGGTGCTTCAGGTCAACCCCAAAGATGATGTGGCTTACAACAATCGGGGGCTGGCTTACCATAGCCTGAATCAAAAACCAGAAGCCCTGGCAGATTTTGCCCAGGCTCTGCGGATTAATCCCTACAATGCCGCTGCTTACTGTAATCGGGGGCTGATGCAGGCAGAACAGGGCGATGGTGCTGCAGCCATCCAGGATTACAACCGGGCAATTCAGGTTGACTCAGAATTTGTCATGGCCTATTTCTATCGGGGACTGACCCAAACCCGCATGGGCAATAAACTCGCAGCGATCTCAGATTACAGTATCGCCCTGCGATTTAAGCCCAACTTTGCCCTGGCCTATTTCTATCGAGGGTTGGCCTATACCCGTACGGACGATCGTCAGGCTGCCATTGATGATCTTCTCCAGGCAGCCCAACTCTTTGCCCATCAGGGGAACAAAGCAAACTATCACAAGGCCCTGGATATGGCACTCTTGATTTTCGAGAAGGTAGGGGGCAACTTGAGCCTGGAAGCGCTGAATCATCCGCTCCTGCAGAAGCACCTGGTCCGGCAGAAATCTTGAGAAGTTTGTCCGGAATCGTTCTAATCGGAGGTGTGTGGGTATACTGAGAACCAGATTTGCTGATCACATTAGCCTAGATTGAATAGGTCACTTCTTAAAAGTGGCATACTATAAGTACTTTTCGATTGAGAGGATTGGGTATCCTGAGGGGTAACGCTTTCAAGAGCCAGTTATTTTTCCAGATATAGGACTTTTATAACCCTCTTGCCAACGATTAATACGTTATAGTTCTTAGCATTTAGCGTGATCGCGCTGTTGCTCTATTTAATTATCGCGATACCGTTAAGCAACATTTTCATGTCATGTGAGAGTAGTGCTTGATCGCTGTTTGATTGATCACTATGGGATTGAGGGCTTTTGAATCACCTGCTGCGGATTTAATTTTGGCAGATTCTGGTTCCTGAGCGACTCTGGCTGTTTTCCCTGATCTGTTCGCTCCTGGCCGTCTTTTTCTCATCATCAACTCCTAGCGTATTCATGGTTTGAACCGATGAAATTTTTCTCCAGACGCCCCAATTTCTTCCAGACCGCTTTGCTCACGGGAGCAGTTGTCACCGCTACAGCCCTTCATTTACCTGGGACTAAAGCTCAGGCGACTTTTCAGGATAGTCCCAAAGTGGTTGTGGACGAAGCCTGGCAAATTGTTAATCGGGACTATGTTGATGGCTCGTTTAACAAGGTCGATTGGCTGATGGTCCGACAGCGGCTGCTGAGCGTTAATTACAATTCCCGGGAGGAAGCCTATAGCGCTATCCGAGAGGCGTTGGAGAAGCTGGGTGATCCCTACACCCGATTCATGGACCCGAAGCAGTATCAGTCCCTGACCAACCAGACCCGAGGCGAACTATCTGGAATCGGGATTCGTCTGGAGTTGAACGAGCAAACCCGCATGTTGACAGTTGTTGAGCCCATCGACAACTCCCCGGCCAGCAAAGCTGGCATTCGCACGGGCGATCGGATCTTGATGATCGAGAACCGTCCCACCCAGGGTATGACCGTCGAGGAAGCCTCCAGCCTGATCCGGGGTGAAGTGGGAACCAAGTTAAACCTGCGTCTTCTCCGGGAAGGTGCAGGCGAAATTAATCTGACCCTGACAAGAGCCCAGATCGAGCTGCCTACGGTCAGCTTTTCCATTCGCCAGGAAGGACAGGAAAAAATCGGCTACATTCGTCTGAGTGAATTTAGCAGCCACGCAGCTGACCAGATGCGGCGAGCCATTAATGAACTTCAGAATCAGAAAGTGGATGCTTTTGTGCTCGATCTGAGGGGCAATCCAGGGGGACTGCTCCAGGCCAGTATTGAAATTTCCCGCATGTGGGTGGATACCGGTTCGATCGTGCGCACAGTTGACCGACGGGGCAGAAATGAGGAAATGAAGGCCAATCGCACTGCCTTAACGAATTTACCCCTGGTTGTTCTAGTGGATGGCAACTCGGCCAGTTCCAGTGAAATCCTGACTGGGGCTCTGAAGGACAATGGCCGAGCCATGGTTGTTGGCAGCCAGACCTTTGGTAAAGCGCTGGTTCAATCCGTTCATCCCCTCTCCGATGGATCGGGGCTAGCTGTCACAATTGCTCACTACTACACCCCCAAAGGCACAGACATCAGCAAGAAGGGAATTACCCCAGATGTGACCATTGATCTGACTGACGCTCAGCGGCAAGTTTTGGTCACTAATCCTAAACTGATTGGGACTCGGGAAGATCCTCAATATGCACGCGCAGTCACAGTCCTGCAGACTACTGCCTTGACAAGGCCTAACTTCAACCAATCCGCCAGACAGAGCAACACCAACTAATCTCAACAACCATTCATCCCTTGAACAGGGCGCGATTAAATTGCGCCCTGTTTTTTATCCTCCCCTTAGTTGGGTGACCAGATGGGCCAGTTCAGGCAAAATCAACTTTTCCATTGCCAGACGGACCGCACCCGTAGAACCAGGAATTGAAAAGATCAACTTTTCTCCATAAGTCCCCGCAACCGCCCTTGAAGCCATGGCTCTGGAGCCAATCTCCTGATAACTGAGCCAGCGAAAGAGCTCTCCAAATCCGGGCAGGGTTTTCTCCAGTAAGCCGACGATCGCTTCATAGGTCGTGTCCCGGGGCGCAATCCCTGTTCCACCATTGAGAATCACAGCCTCTATTTGCAAAGCCTGACTCAAGCTGTGTAGTTTCTCCTGAACCGGGGTCGGCTCATCGGGAAGCACCTCATAAAACCCAACGCCATGCCCCCCCTCGATTAAAAGACTTTGAATGAGCTGTCCACTTCGATCGGTTGCCACCGTACGGGTATCACTGATCGTCAAGACCGCACAAGTCACTGCACGTCCGGAGCCATCTGGGTGGGGCTGAGGCGATGAAGGGTGTTGCATAGTCCGCTCGTTACGACTGGGTGAAGCCCAGACCTTTTTCCTCGGCATAGCGCTGCATAAAGCGCATAAAGCGATCCCAATCTTCGACAGACTTCATCACATAGGTCGCCTCCAAAGCGGCTGGCTGACCATTAATGAACTTGGCTTTCACCTCCCGCGTCACCAGTTCGCCTTCTTCATCCAACAGATACATCCCCGTCACATCCTCCGTACTGGTCTCACTGAGGGCACGGGGATTTTCAAAGTAGAATGTTGCTGCTCCATTACTGCCGTCACGGGAACGAGTCAAACGCACGTCAGGGATAACGTCCTCCGGAATCCCTCTAGAAAACTGAATTTCAGCCATACAATTATTAAGTTTGTTGCGATTTATTGAGTATTTCTCATCATCGCATCATATCTGCAGGAGATCAAAAGTGATTTATTCAGTACACTTGCCCCTCCAGCCTGGACTAAAATGAATTCCATACTGGAGTCCAGAAATTCTCTGTATGATTACGGCAATCATTGCTACCAATGTTGTCATTGCCCTTGCCTGTTTCTATCTAGCCTGGAAAATTTGGCAGATGAAGGGATTTCTGGCCAGGGCGGCCAATCGGCTGACTGCCTATGAACGGGCAACTCGCCGAGGGCTGGCTGTTTCTCCGCCAGCAATCCTGTGGGCCCAGCGGGGAACCTACCAGCTCAGGCAACGCTATCGAGGGCTGGAACCCCAAGTCGAAAAGTTGCGGCAGGTGCTGCTGCTGCTGGGATGGGCATCAGGGTGGTGGAGCCAGATGGCAAGAGGAAACCGTAAAAGTTCCATCAAAAAATATTCGAATAAATTGTCATGAGTTACGGCAGTAAGTGGCTCAGATGGATTAATGTGGAATCAACAGAAAAGGTTAGAAGCTGAAATGTCGAGTAATCGTGCAGGCGCATTCATGGGTGGTTTTTTAATAGGAGCAGCCGTAGGGGCAATCACTGGCCTGTTGCTAGCTCCTCGGAGTGGGCGCGAAACACGACAGTTCCTGAAAAAGTCTGCGGATGCACTACCCGAAATTGCTGAAGATTTATCCACCAGCGTGCAACTGCAGGCCGATCGGCTCTCTGAATCTGCTCTGCGCAGATGGGATGGCACCTTAGTTCGCTTGCGAGAGGCGATCGCCGCCGGGTTAGAAGCTAGCCAGGAGGAAAGTCATACTCCGACGGACAGTCCTACTGAGTCTTCAGGCTTGAATCAGCCACCCCAGCTACGCACCCTACGCGACTCTTCCAGAAAACCTCGCTGAGGCATAATCAGGCAGCGCTTGTGATTGATCCTGTCTTTTTTCTTGGACTTTCCATTCTACTGGTTGCGATCAGTCTCACTGCCGTTCTGGTTGTGCTCATCCCTGCTGTCCTGGAACTGGCAAGGGCCGCCCGCAGCGCTGAAAAGCTATTCGACACCTTAAGCCGAGATCTCCCGCCCACCTTAGAGGCCATTCGCCTGACGGGTATGGAAATCAGCGATTTGACTGATGATATGAGTGAAGGCGTCAGAAACGCTGGCCAGGTCGTTAAACGGGTGGATCAGAGCCTGGATGGAGCTAGAAAACAAGCCCAGCGAGTCCAAGTTACCACTCGTAGTGTCTTTGCAGGGGTCAAGGCAGCCTGGCGCAGTTTCACACGCCCAGCCCCAGGCAAGCCTGCCAACCGCCGCTCCACTGGACGTTTAGCTCCCAGCTATCGACCTTCCGTTGATTTACCCGCTGACGCTCCTGGCTATCCTGAGTATGATGTGCTCAATGACCCTGGAGAGTCAGGCAACCTGCATAGCGCTTTCGAAAGCAGTGACGAGTCAGAGGAAAATCTACTGTCCCTTGATGAAGTCTGGGCCGATCGGCCAGAGTCCAGGGCCATCTCCCAACACCTCCCCCATCCCTCCCAGCAAGATTCAGAACCCTTGATCGACTGACTGCTAAAAGCTAAATTCCGCCTTAGTATATAAGTACTATTTCTGCGAACTGCCTTGAAAGGCTTCTGCCCAGATTGTGATGCGGATCTTGCTGAATACTCTCACCGATCTGTTCCTGGCTGTCATCCTAGCCTGCGTTCTGATCAAACTAGTTCATGTTCTTCTGCCAACCCTGGATAGGCTGTCCGTACAACCTTTTTATCGGCAATTACAACAGAACCTGAACCGCAATATTCTCCTTTTGAGCCATCATCCATTCAGGCCTGTCAGTTCCACACAAAGCCCCTCCAGGCCAGTTGCCCTGCCACGTCCCCAACCACCAGAATCTGTCTCCCCTCTCTCTGGGCACAATCCGGCGCTGAAGCCCCTCGAATTCACCCCAAAAGAGATCCAGTATTTTCTGGAAGTTGCCCTCGGCAGCGAGTTTGGCAATTCAGAGCCGAAAATCAAAAAATGGGTCGGGCCAATTCGCATCCGAGTCCATGGCACGCCCACCCCAGCCGATCAAGCCACCCTGAATCAGGTCATCACGGAGATCAATCACCTGGTCCCTAGCCTCAATCTGACGCGAGATGCAATCGTCGCCAATCTGGAGATCTACTTTGTCCCAGAGTCCCAATTTATCCGCTATGAACCCAACTATCGGCCCATCAACTATGGCTTTTTCTGGCTGCGATCGCAGCAGTATATTCTGACGCAGGGGAAGATTCTAATCAGCAGTGAGGGCATGACTCAACAGGAACGATCGCACCTAATTCGAGAAGAACTAACCCAGGCACTCGGTCTCATGCGAGACTCTTACCGCTATCCTAAGAGCATTTTCTACCAACCCTGGACCCATACGACCCGATATACCCAGTTGGATGAAGCCCTGATTCGCCTCCTGTATAGACCCGAAATTCAACCGGGCATGAACCGCTCAGACATTCTCAGAGTCCTCCAGACAGCCCGTCCAGGAACAAACATTGATTAATCAGCAAACCCAGTTCATTGAGTTTGAAAGATGTTTTGCACCATTTTGCGATCGACTCTAGCCGCCAGTTGATCCAGTTCAGCGACCTCCCCCGGATCCAATTGCCAACCCAGGGCTCCGATATTTTCCTGCGCCTGTGACAAGGTCTTCGCCCCAGGAATTGGGATGGTTCCTTTCGCCATGCACCAGTTCAGCGCCACCTGCGCCATGGTTTTAGTTCTAGAAGTCGCGATCGCCTGTAACCCATCCAGTAGCGGACGCATCCCTGGCAGAAGCTGACGGAACAGGAAGCCCCGCAGTCCACCGGGCAGCATCTTCGAATCAGCGTACTTGCCGGTGAGTAACCCCAGTCCCAGAGGGCTATAGGCAATCAAGCGAATCCCCAGTTCATCACAGGTTTCTTTCAACCCCAATGTTGTAATCGGATAAGTAGACAGCAATGAGTACTGGACCTGTAACGTTGCGATCGGAACCCCTCGCTGCACAAACCGCTGATGCACCGACCGCAACTGTCTAGGGCCATAATTAGACAGCCCTACCCCCTTCACCAATCCTTGCTCATAGAGATCGGCCAGCCCCTCCAGCAGGGGTCTCTCCTGCCAAGGGGCGTAATTGGCGGTGGACCAGTGCATTTGCACCAGATCTACGGGCCGACCCAGACGATCGGCAGATGCGCGACAGGCCGATCTCATCGCGCTGCGGGTCAAGCGCCAGGGATAGGCTGCCAGTTTGGTCGCAATGCAAATCTGATCTTTGCCCATCCCTTCATAGTCTCGGGAAAATTGGCCCAGCAACAATTCACTGCGCCCAGCCAAACGACCCGTGCCATAAGAATCACCCGTATCAAAGAGGGTGACTCCCTGGCTGACACAACAGTTAAAGACGGCCTGCAACTGCCCATCCATACTTTCGTCATAGCCCCAAAGCAGGCGGTTTCCCCAGGCCCAGGTGCCACAGCCCATCTTGGAGAGTGGAAGTCCCCGGCTCATGATTCTCTCTTCCTTATAATCTTTTTAAGATGAATCGCTGACTCATGACTTCCCTCTTAGGTTAAAACAGAAAAGCAATCCGTAGGTCAGAGGAGTGTCTATGACTCTTTTTTGGGATCGGTACTATCAGCAGAAGCAAATTCAAGATGTAGACTTAAAAGCTAACCGGGCAGCCCATGAAATTGACAGCGTTGCCCAGGATGTTGCCCAGTTGCAGCAACGGGTGGAGAAGCTCTCCCTTGGATGTCAGGCCCTTTGGGAACTCCTCAGAGACCATACCTCCCTCACCGAAGATGATCTGGTGATTAAGATGACCGAGATTGATCTGCGAGATGGCAAGTTGGATGGAGAAATGGGCAAGCAAATTCTTACTTGCCCCAATTGCAGGCGAAATAGTAGCTCTAAACGGCTTGCCTGTCTTTACTGTGGCTACGCCCTCCCTAAAAACCATCTTTTCGGTTAGGGAGTGCATCCGATTCGCTATGGGCGTTTGCGCGCAAGAGTTTAAGTTCCAATTCCCAGCAATGTGCCCACCGATCGACCAATATTCTTAGGCTCCATAGCATCCATCGCCGCAGTCGGCTCATACCCGCAATGCACCATGCAATCGGCGCAATGGGGATTGCCACTGGCCCGCCCATACTGACTCCAATCCGTACTATCTAGCAATTCCTGATAGGTGTTCACATGCCCCTCATTCAGGAGATAGCAGGGTTTCTGCCAACCCAAAACGCTGTAGCTGGGCATGCCCCAGGGGGTACATTCGTAGTCCCGTTCTCCCATCAGAAAGTCCAGGAACAAAGGGTTGTGATTGAAGTTCCAGGCTTTCTGGCCTGCTCTATAGGGAGCCATAATCTCTCGGAACAATCCTCTTGTTTGCTCCCGCTTCAGAAAATGATCCTGATCTGGAGCCCACTCATAGCTATATCCCGGAGATACCATCATGCCATCCACCCCAAGGGTAGCCAGAAAATCAAACAACGCTTGAATTTCTTTCGGATCAGTGCCCTCAAAAATAGTGGTATTAGTCGTGACTCGAAATCCTTTGGCCTTCGCTGCTTTGATCGCCTGAACTGCCGTTTCAAAAACCCCTTTACGATCGACACAGTGGTCATGGAGTTCTTGCAGACCGTCTAGATGAACACTGAAGGAAAAGTAGGGAGAAGGTTGGAACTTATGCAGACTTTTCTCCAAAAGAATTCCATTTGTACAGAGATAAACGAACTTACGTCGTTCTACCAATCCCCGTACAATCTCATCAATCTGGGGGTGGAGAAGCGGTTCCCCCCCAGGAATAGCTACCACTGGGGCTCCACACTCCTCAGCAGCCTTGAAACAGTCTTCGGGTGATAAATTTTGCTTCAAGATTTCTACCGGATGCTGAATCTTGCCACAACCGGTACAGGCCAGATTACAACGAAACAGGGGCTCCAGCATCAGGGTCAGGGCAAACTGAGTCCGCCCTTTCAACCGTTGCATAACCAAATATTTGCCAACTTCAAGAGCCTGTTGCCAGTGAATTCCCATCAATGTCCTCCCACCACTTAAATACTTGTCATGTAATGACCAATGACTAATAACCCATGACTAATCCACATATCCCCGTTCGACAAACCAGGCCACAGCATCTTTCAGTGCGGTCTCCAAGGGCGTTTGGGGCAAACCCAACTCATCGATCGCCTTTGATGCATCATAGTACATAAACTGACCTGCCATCCGCACCCCATCCAACGGAACAGCAGGGGGTTTTCCCAGGGGTGCAAGCAGCCGTTCGTCCACCCAAGCCGCCGCCAAAGGTAACCAAGGGGGAATGGCATAGCGCGGAGCCGGGTATCCAGTCAAATCAGCCAAAGCCTCCAGGAACGCTTTCAAGGAGAGGTTTTGGTGGCCCAGAATATATCGTTCCCCGGATCGCCCTTTTTCCAGAGCCAGGAGGTGCCCCTTCGCCACATCCCGCACATCAATAAAGTTGAGCCCGGTATGAAGGTAACCAGGCATCTGCCGTCTGAGGAACCGCAGAATAATATCTCCCGTTGGCGTGGGCTTGATATCCCAGGGACCGATCGGCGTGGTTGGGTTGACAATCACCACTTCCTGACCAGTTGCCACCGCCTGTCTGGCCTCCTGTTCAGCCAGGAATTTGGATTTCTTATAGTGGCCCACCAGTTTATCGACAGGGCTCTGATACGCCTCATCCACAGGTACCCCCGCAGCACCAACCCCGATCGCAGCCACGGAACTGGTATAAATTGTTCGAGCGATGCCAGCTCGTTGAGCCGCAGCCAAAACATTGCGGGTACCCAACACATTATGGTGATAGAGCATCTCCCGGTCTGCCTGCCAGAGGGAATAATGGGCAGCAACATGGAACAGAACCTGGCAACCTGCCATCTTCCCATCTAAATCTGAATCATTGAGATTTCCTTGCACCAAGGCCACATCTAACCCCTGAAGATTATGGAGCGCACTCCCAGAGCGCACCATTGCCCGAACTCGATACCCCTCCTGAAGCAGCAGGCGAATCAAGTTTGCACCGACAAATCCCGTTCCTCCAGTCACAAAGGCAAGCACTGACATGGTTATCCTCTGTTCTCAGCCGACATTAAGAAAAGCATGAAAATATTTTGATAACTATACAATTCATTAGATTCGTTAAAGTTTTCTGTTAAACGGTATTCCCCTGCCACACTTTCAACAGGTATAGTTGCACTGACCCATTTGCTCGATCGTTGGTATCACTTTAAATCTATGGTGAATTTATGGGTGGTTGCGTTCCCCATCTGAAATCAATGGCAGGTGAGAGGTTCAGTGTTCACGGACACAGACAAAAGACCCACTTTACAAGGACAAATGCAGGGAGGTCATAATCAACCAATTTTCCCATCGGTACTTAGGCCCTACTGCATCAGCCCCCCAGAATGCTATCCGTATCGCTAGGATGAGACTCAAGCCAGTAAAACCATCCTGAATAGCCTGCCATCGTTGAACTGTCATATCGGGAGGTCTTGCCATAGAAAGTTGCTTCCATGCGGATATCAGCATGTTGACATCTGCTCTGTGGCCTCCAGTTTCCGCAACCTGATTTAGAGGAGTGAACTGATGAACTTTCGCAAAAATGCCCTGGAGATCCTGCAGGAGACGAGTCGTACTTTTTTTATTCCCATTAGTCGCCTACCTGAGGGTCTGCAAGAGGCAGTAGCATCTGCGTACCTGTGTATGCGGGCGATCGATGAGATCGAAGACCACCCCGATCTGGACAATGCGCTCAAAACCAGATTGTTGACAATCATCAGTCTGGAACTTCAGTCCGCAGGTGATGATTTTACTGCAGATCACCTGACCCGAGCCCTGGCTGACTATCGCCACTTGCTCCCAGAGGTATCTTATCGGGTTGGAGAATGGGCGCTTCTGGCTCCATCCAGTATTTCCCCCCGAATTTGGGATGCAACAGCCGCCATGGCAGACCGCATGGCTTACTGGGCCGCGATTAACTGGCAGGTACAAACTGAGGCTGATTTAGATCGCTATACCTTTAGTGTGGCCGGTGCAGTGGGGTTGATGCTGTCCGATCTGTGGGCCTGGTATGATGGCACCCGCACCGATCGATATCAGGCGATCGGCTTTGGTCGAGGTTTACAGGCTGTCAACATCCTCCGCAACCATCGGGAAGACATGACCCGAGGAGTCAACTTCTTCCCCGATGGCTGGAGCGCTGAAGATGTCCATGCCTATGCCCGACGCAACCTGTCTCTGGCAGATGCTTATGCTGCAGCCCTTCCGAAGGGACCGGCACTCGATTTTTGCCAGATCCCATTGATGCTGGCCCATGCCACCCTGGATTCCCTAATGCGGGGCGAGGAAAAACTCAGCCGCAGTACTGTTATTGCCTTAATTGAACAAATCACGGCAGCCTCTCGACCCGTACCCGCTGCTGCCGCCGAAGTGAGCATGGAGCGGTGAGATGAAAATTGGATCAACGGAACACAAAGAGCTATTCTGCAAAACTTTTCTAGACAGTCATCGGCAATTTGAGCCCGAACAGTTGCCCTGGCCAGAGATGGATGAGAAGTCATTGCAGCGGCTACTAAGTATTCCTTTTTGGGGAGAAGCAATTCGCATCGAACAGCGAGCCGGATTGATGGTCAGTGCATTTGCAGAAACCATTCAAGATCCGGTGATTCAGGAAGCCATCGCTCTCCAAGGGGTGGAGGAGGCTCGGCATGGACGATTGATCAAACACATGACCGATCGCTATCATTTACAGCCCATTGTCCACCCCCTCGCCCCCATTCCAGCAGACATCAAACCTGCATTCATCAAATTTGGCTACGGGGAATGTATCGATTCCTTCTTCGCCTTCGGACTCTTTGAGCTTGGGCGTCAATCCGGGTTCTTTCCGGAGAGCCTGTTGACCATCTTTGACCATGTGCTGGATGAGGAGGCTCGTCACATCAGCTTCTTCGTCAACTGGATTGCCTATGATCAGGTGGAACAAGGCCTGGGAACTCAACCCATCCCAGCCGCTCTGACCCTCTGGAATTATGGAAGAGCCCTGCTGAACCTGGTCAATTTAATCCGCAGCGCAGCTTCAACCGGCTCTGGCTCAGGGTTTACAGCAACTGGAGGAAATGTCATTGATGTTGATCTGACCCCTGAGAAATTCCTCTCGACCTGTTTAGTGGAAAATACTCGGCGGATGAGCAAATTTGACGATCGGCTCCTGCGGCCCCAACTTCTACCTTCGCTGGGACAGTCTGCCCTGAATGTCCTGAACCTGATACCGGGGCGCAGGCATTCAACCAGCCCTGAGCTCTCTCTCTAAATTGAGGTCGGGCATTGTTGATAAGCCAAATTGATGCAGGGGGCGAGATTATCTCTCGCCCCTTTTACAGTAATGGGCAATATTAAGCACCAAAATAGCGGATGATGGCGTCCGCAAACTCGGAACACTTGAGCGGGGGTTCCACGGGTGGTTCCATCAGGCGAGCCAGATCATAAGTGACTTCCCGGTTAGCAATAGCTGCCCCCAATCCTTTCTTGATCAGGTCAGCCGCTTCCTGCCAGCCCATATACTCCAGCATCATCACCCCAGAGAGAATCAGGGAACCTGGATTAACCCGGTCCAGACCAGCATGCTTGGGGGCTGTGCCATGGGTGGCCTCAAAAATGGCACAGTTGTCTCCAATGTTAGCCCCTGGTCCCATTCCCAGACCTCCCACGATCGCTGCCGCCGCATCAGACAGATAATCCCCATTCAGGTTCATTGTTGCCAGGATGGAGTACTCATCCGGACGGGTCTGGATCTGCTGAAAGATGCTATCTGCAATGCGATCGTTGACCATGATCTTATCTTTCCACTGGCCATTCCCGTGGGTTTCCCAGATTGTGTTCAGGACGGATTCAACCTCCTGGCAAATCTGGGCCTGCTTTTCTGGCGTCAATGCATCATAACCCGGTTCAATCTTACGGGCATTCTCGGCAATCGCCAGATCGGGGGTGCGCTCCCGATTACTGAGAATCCAGGATTCACGCTCGGTCACACATTCCTCCCGAAATTCAGTGGTCGCCAGTTCATACCCCCAATCCCGGAATGCCCCTTCTGTGTACTTCATGATGTTCCCCTTATGGACCAGGGTCACCATTTGCTTGGCTGGCGGCAGCCGCAGGGCATGGCGAATCGCCCGCCGCACCAAGCGCTGCGATCCTGTTTTACTGATCGGCTTAATTCCAATCCCAGAGTCCAGAGGGATCTGTTTTTTCCCGTGCTCTGGAGTCCCTGGAATCAGATCGGTGTTCAGGAGTTGAATTAACCGATCGGCAATCGCACTCCCTTGCTTCCATTCAATCCCCAGGTAAATATCCTCGGTATTCTCCCGGTAAATAATCACATCTAATTTTTCAGGATACCGATGGGGAGAGGGCGTCCCGTCATAGTACTTGCAGGGACGCACACAGGCATAAAGGTCATGAATCTGACGCAGGGCAACATTGAGAGAGCGAATCCCACCTCCGATCGGAGTGGTCAATGGCCCTTTAATCGCAACGCCATACTCCCGAATCGCCGTCAGGGTATCCTCTGGCAAATATTGATAAGTCCCATATTGTTCACAGGCTTCATCTCCGGCATACACTTTGAACCAGTTAATCTGCCGTTGCCCGCCATAGGCTGCCTGCACAGCCGCATCAAACACTCTTTGAGAGGCAGGCCAGAGGTCGATCCCCGTACCATCCCCTCGAATGTAGGGAACAATCGGATGATCAGGAACGATCGGTTCCCCATCCTTAAAGGTGATGCGGTCTCCCATAGCAGGGGGGGTGATTTTTTCGTACATACAATTACCAGTCTTTACTGAAAAAAAGTTACACGAACGGGGATACAAATCGAAAGAATCAGGGGTTCCCCGGTTTCTCTGTTTTCAGGGAATTCGCAAAATCATTATCAATCCCGCGCAAAAATTATTTGAAACTTCAGGATTTTACAGCCGTTTTAAGCGGATATAAGGTATAGGCACCGAGAAGATCGGATTCCTTTCCGGAAGGAATCCTCCTCCCAATTCCTCGACCTCAACCCAACAAAATGAGCTGTGGTGACCATCAATTTGTACCCGCAGCATTCAATGATTGATAGTTTTAATCCTTGAATGCTGCAATCCTGGATACTTTTGATACCTGTCTGACCAAAGAACGCGGGGGGCTGCAGATGAACCCCATCTGCAAGTTGTATCCCTAAGTTAGTGTAGAGTTCCTAATGAAAAAAATCTTAGTCGTTGATGACGATGTTAACCTCCGGAGCAATCTGGCTCAATATCTGATGAGCCGAGGATATCTGGTTCAGGAAGCAGCATCCGGTGTGGAGGGAGTCGTCCTCTTCGAGCAACAGCCCTTTGATTTGATCGTGTCAGATATCACGATGCCCGAAATGGATGGATTTGAATTTTGTCGGCATCTGAGGGCCAATCGAGCCGGTCAGCTCATTCCATTTTTGTTTTTGTCTGGAAGGGAAGAAATTGAAGATCGCATCCAGGGACATGCCATCGGTGCCGATGACTATCTGAAAAAGCCCTTTGAACCCAGAGAACTGATTGCCAAGATTGAGACGCAACTGGAACGATCTCAACGCACCCATGCCGAAATTCTCC